>NZ_JACBWZ010000131.1 GCF_013870595.1 Streptomyces sp. WELS2
CAGCGCCACGACACCGTCGGGTTCCTCGGTCAGCCCGACTAGTTCGCGGCCGAACCACGGCGGGGTGCCCGCCGCGCCGAGCAGGACGGGCTCCAGCCGGTCCTGGGAGGTGACGACACCGGTCACGGGGCTCTCGGGCACCGGTGCGCGGACCCCGCTCATGGCGGCGGTGGCGAAGTCGGGGCCGCTCAGGGTGTCGCGGAAGCGGACCCGGCCGTACTCCGGGGGGAAGGCGCGGGCGGCGACCCGGCCGGCCAGACCGAGCCCGCGGAGGATCTCCATCGAGCGGACGTTGACCAGCCGGGAGCGGGGGAACGGCGACAGCTCCCGGCGTCTTTCGACCAGCAGGGCGGGTACGCCCCACCGGGCCAGCAGTGCCCGTGCGGTGAGCCCGACCGGCCCGCCGCCCACGATCAGCACCGCCGTCTCGGTGTCCGCTACGGGCATCCCGGACGCCGTTCCGCGCGGCGGGTTCGCCCCATGGGGTCACTCTGACGCGCCCGCCGGCCGCCCGCAATCGGGCCGGATCAGCGCCCCTGTGCGGCGCCGATCACCCGCCGCAGGCCCTCGGTGAGCTGTTCGGCGGTGGTCGCCGTCTCCGGGTCGAAGAGCCACTGGACCATGAGGCCGTCGAGCAGGGTCTGGTAGAGCCGGCCCTCGGTCTCGGCCCGCTCAGGGTCCACGTCGGCCTCCGGGATACCGCCGATCATGGCAACGAGCCCGCTGCGGCCCTCCCCCTGCGCCTCGGCGAGCAGCTTGCGCACCTCGGCCAGCCGCTCGTCCGCCGAACGCCGGACGGGCCGAGGAGACCTCGGCCCGTCCGGCGTTCTCGCGCGTTGCTCAGACCAGGTTGACCGACCGGGCCGACGCGGCACCGATCTCCGCGGAGAGCTCGGCCAGCACGGCGGTGCCCACGGTGTCGTCGACGGTCAGCACGGCCAGCGCCTCGCCGCCCACCGCCGCGCGGGCGACCTGCATGCCGGCGATGTTGATGCCCGCCTCGCCGAGGATGCGGCCGACGGTGCCGACGACACCCGGACGGTCCTCGTAGCGCAGCACCAGCATGTGGTCGGCGAGCGCGAGGTCGACGTCGTACCCGCCGACCGCGACGATCTTCTGGACGTGCTTCGGGCCGGCCAGCGTGCCGGAGACCGACACCTCCTCGCCGGTGCCGAGCGTGCCGCGCACGGTCACCACATTGCGGTGCTCGGACGACTCCGAGCTGGTGGTCAGGCGCACCTCGACCCCGCGCTCCTGGGCGAACAGCGGCGCGTTGACGTAGGACACGGTCTCGTCCACGACGTCCTCGAAGACGCCCTTGAGCGCGGAGAGCTCCAGCACCTTCACGTCGTGCTGGGTGATCTCGCCGTAGACCTCGACGTCGAGGCGGACGGCGACCTCGCCGGCCAGCGCGGTGAAGATCCGGCCCAGGCGCTCGGCCAGCGGCAGGCCCGGCTTGACGTCCTCGGCGATGACACCGCCCTGCACGTTGACCGCGTCCGGCACCAGCTCGCCGGCGAGGGCGAGGCGGACGGACTTGGCGACGGCGATGCCGGCCTTCTCCTGCGCCTCGTCGGTCGACGCGCCCAGGTGCGGGGTGCACACGACCTGGTCCAGCTCGAACAGCGGGGAGTCGGTGCACGGCTCCTTCGCGTACACGTCCAGGCCGGCGCCGGCGACCCGGCCCTCCTTCAGCGCCGCGTACAGCGCCGCCTCGTCCACGATGCCGCCGCGCGCGGCGTTGACGATGCGCACGCTCGGCTTGACCTTGCGCAGCGCCTCGTCGCCGATCAGGCCGAGGGTCTCGGGGGTCTTGGGCAGGTGGACGGTGATGAAGTCGGAGACCTCCAGCAGCTCGTCCAGCGACAGCACCTTCACGCCCATCTGCGCGGCCCGCGCGGGCTGCACATAGGGGTCGTAGGCGACGACCTTCATGCCGAACGCGGACATGCGCTGCGCGACGAGGGCACCGATGCGGCCCAGGCCCACGACGCCCAGCGTCTTCTCGGCCAGTTCCACGCCCGTGTACTTGCTGCGCTTCCACTCGCCGTTCTTCAGCGCGGCGTTGGCCTGCGGGATGTTGCGGGCGGTGGCGAGGATGAGACCGCAGGCCAGCTCGGCGGCGGTCACGATGTTGGAGGTGGGGGCGTTGACGACCATCACGCCGGCCTTGGTGGCGGCGGAGACGTCGACGTTGTCCAGGCCGACGCCGGCTCGCGCGACGACCTTGAGCTTCTTCGCGGCGGCGATGGCCTCGGCGTCGACCTTGGTGGCCGAGCGGATCAGGATCGCGTCCACCTCGGCGATGGCCGGCAGCAGCTCGGAGCGGTCCGCTCCGTTGCAGTGCCGGATCTCGAAGTCCGGGCCGAGTGCGTCGACGGTGGCGGGCGACAGCTCTTCAGCGATGAGTACGACGGGTTTCGAGCTACTCACGTGAGTCCTCACATGTGCGATGCGGACGGCCGTCCCGACGGCCGCAGGCGGTGGAGGGGGGCTAGCCGCGGAAGACGCACGACGCTGTGGGCCTGACGCGTGTTGTGCAGAAGTGTAGTGGCGCGGCGCGCTCGGTATTACGCCTCCGCGGAAGGATCACCCGGATGAGAGGCTCCACTTTGTCGGGAGCCCGGGCGGGAAGCCGCGTGGCGGTGCCCCCGGGCCGGGGAACACCGCCACGCGAAGGGGAGGTCAGGCCTCCTCGTCCACCCACGACATCAGCTTGCGCAGCTGCTTGCCGGTGGTCTCCAGCAGGTGCTCGGAGTCCTGCTTCTTGTACTCGTCGTACTTCTTCAGGCCGCCGTGGTACTCGTCCATCCAGTTCCGGGCGAAGGTGCCGTCCTGGATCTCGGCGAGGACCTTCTTCATCTCCGCCTTGGTGGCGTCGGTGATGATGCGCGGGCCGGTGACGTAGTCGCCCCACTCGGCCGTCTCGGAGACGGACCAGCGCATCTTCTCCAGGCCGCCCTCGTACATGAGGTCGACGATCAGCTTCAGCTCGTGCAGGCACTCGAAGTAGGCGATCTCCGGCTGGTAGCCGGCCTCGACCAGGGTCTCGAAGCCCGCCTTGACCAGCGCCGAGGTGCCACCGCACAGCACGGCCTGCTCGCCGAACAGGTCGGTCTCGGTCTCCTCGGTGAAGGTGGTCTTGATGACGCCGGCGCGGGTGCCGCCGATGCCCTTGGCGTACGACAGGGCGAGCGCGAAGGCGTTGCCCGAGGCGTCCTGCTCCACGGCGGCGATGCACGGAACGCCGCGGCCCTCCTCGTACTGGCGGCGGACCAGGTGGCCCGGGCCCTTCGGGGCGACCATGCAGACGTCCACGCCGGCCGGGGGCTTGATGAAGCCGAAGCGGATGTTGAAGCCATGGCCGAAGAACAGCGCGTCGCCGTCCTTGAGGTTGTCCTTGATGGACTCCTCGTAGACCTGGGCCTGGATCGGGTCCGGGACCAGGATCATGATGACGTCGGCCTCGGCGGCGGCCTCGGCCGGGGTCACCACGCGCAGGCCCTGCTCCTCGGCCTTGGCCTTGGACTTCGAGCCCTCGTGCAGACCGACGCGCACGTCGACACCGGAGTCGCGCAGCGACAGCGCGTGGGCGTGGCCCTGGCTGCCGTAGCCGATGACCGCGACCTTGCGGCCCTGGATGATGGACAGGTCGGCGTCAGCGTCGTAGAACAGCTCGGCCACTTTGGGTTCTCTCCTTGTGTGCAGGTGGTGCGTCCCACCGTATGACGGCGGGCGGGAAGGAAGTTCGGGGGTCTCGGGATACGGGCGGCCGTTGATCGCCGGCCGCCCGTTGCGGGGCTTATGCCGTCCGGTCCAGGGCGCGCAGCGAGCGGTCCGTGATCGAACGTGCGCCGCGGCCGATCGCGATCGTGCCGGACTGGACCAGCTCCTTGACGCCGTACGGCTCCAGCATCTTGAGCATGGCGGTCAGCTTGTCGCTGGAACCGGTGGCCTCGATGGTCACGGCCTCCGGGGAGACGTCCACGGTCTTGGCGCGGAACAGCTGGACGATCTCCACGATCTGGGAGCGGGTCTCGTTGTCGGCGCGGACCTTCACCAGGACGAGTTCGCGCTGCACGGCCTGGCCCGGCTCCAGCTCGACGATCTTCAGCACGTTGACGAGCTTGTTGAGCTGCTTGGTCACCTGCTCCAGCGGCAGGTCCTCGACGTTGACCACGATGGTGATGCGGGAGATGTCGGGGTGCTCGGTGACGCCGACCGCGAGGGAGTCGATGTTGAAGCCGCGCCGGGAGAACAGGGCGGCGATCCGGGCGAGGATGCCCGGAGTGTTCTCCACCAGGACGGAGAGCGTGTGCTTGGACATGGTGTTCTGCTCTTCCTTGCCTGTTGACGGTCAGTCGTCTTCGTTGTCGCCGAAGTCGGGGCGGACGTCCCGGGCGGCCATGATCTCGTCGTTGGAGGTGCCGGCGGCGACCATCGGCCAGACCATCGCGTCCTCGTGGACGATGAAGTCGACGACCACCGGGCGGTCGTTGATGGAGTTGGCCTCCTCGATGACCTTGTCCAGGTCCTCGGGGCGCTCGCAGCGCAGGGCCACGCAGCCCATCGCCTCGGCCAGCTTCACGAAGTCCGGCACCCGGGTGCCGCGGGCGTCCGGGTTGACGTCGTCCGGGCCGCTGTGCAGCACGGTGTTGGAGTAGCGCTGGTTGTAGAAGAGGGTCTGCCACTGGCGGACCATCCCGAGGGCGCCGTTGTTGATGATGGCGACCTTGATCGGGATGTTGTTCAGGGAGCAGGTGGTCAGCTCCTGATTGGTCATCTGGAAGCAGCCGTCGCCGTCGATCGCCCACACCGTCCGCTCCGGGCGGCCGGCCTTGGCGCCCATGGCGGCGGGGACCGCGTAGCCCATCGTCCCGGCGCCGCCGGAGTTGAGCCAGGTGGCGGGCTGGTCGTACTGGATGAAGTGCGCGGACCACATCTGGTGCTGGCCGACGCCCGCGGCGAAGATCGTGCCCTCGGGGGCGAGCTCGCCGATCCGCTCGATGACCTGCTGCGGGGAGAGCGAGCCGTCCTCGGGCAGGTCGTAGCCGAGCGGGTAGGTCTCGCGCCACCGGTTCAGGTCGCTCCACCAGGCGGTGTAGTCGCCCTTGTGGCCCTCGCCGTGCTCCTTCTGCACGGCCTGGACCAGGTCGGCGATGACCTCACGGGCGTCGCCGACGATCGGCACGTCCGCGGCCCGGTTCTTGCCGATCTCGGCCGGGTCGATGTCCGCGTGGACGATCTTGGCGTACGGGGCGAAGCTGTCCAGCTTGCCGGTGACGCGGTCGTCGAAGCGGGCGCCGAGGGCCACGATCAGGTCGGCCTTCTGCAGCGCGGTGACCGCGGCGACGCTGCCGTGCATGCCGGGCATGCCGACGTGCAGCGGGTGGCTGTCGGGGAACGCGCCGAGCGCCATCAGCGTGGTGGTGACCGGGGCGCCGGTCAGCTCGGCCAGGACCTTCAGCTCGGCCGTGGCCTTGGCCTTGAGCACGCCGCCGCCGACGTAGAGGACGGGGCGCTTGGCGGCGGTGATGAGCTTGGCCGCCTCGCGGATCTGCTTGGCGTGCGGCTTGGTCACCGGGCGGTAGCCGGGCAGGTCCATGACGGGCGGCCAGGAGAAGGTGGTCTTCTTCTGGAGGATGTCCTTGGGGATGTCGACCAGGACCGGCCCGGGGCGGCCGGTCGAGGCGATGTGGAACGCCTGCGCGATCACCCGCGGGATGTCCTCGCCCTTGGTGACCAGGAAGCTGTGCTTGGTGATCGGCATGGTGATGCCGACGATGTCCGCCTCCTGGAAGGCGTCCGTGCCGATCGCGGAGGACACCACCTGCCCGGTGATCGCGACCAGCGGGACGGAGTCCATGTTGGCGTCGGCGATCGGGGTGACCAGGTTGGTGGCGCCGGGTCCGGAGGTGGCCATGCAGACGCCGACCTTGCCGGTGGCCTGCGCGTAGCCGGTGGCGGCGTGGCCGGCGCCCTGCTCGTGCCGGACCAGGACGTGCCGCACCCGGGTGGAGTCCATCAGCGGGTCGTACGCCGGCAGGATCGTGCCGCCGGGAATGCCGAATACCGTGTCCGCGCCGACCTCCTCGAGGGAGCGGATGAGGGACTGCGCACCCGTGACGTGCTCGACGGGCGCGGACTGCTGTCCTCCGGAACGGGGCCGCGGCTGCGGATGGTGGGCCCCGGTGGCCTGCTCGGTCATCGGCATTCTCTTCTCGATGCTGAGGGTTTTTGCGAGGTTCGGGCGGATCTGGGGCGCTGCACGAAGGGCACTCGTGCAACAAAAAACCCCTCGTGCCACAAGGCAAGCGAGGGGAGCGCGCCGGTGAGGTCGCTGGGGATTCCGGATCGTCCTCCGGTGGGTCCCAGCTCAGCCGACGCGCTGTCCAAGTACGAGAATTCGGGTGCGCATGGAACTGACCCTCCCCCCGGCACGCACCACGTGTCAAGTGGGTGGGACGGGAGTCTCAGAATGTGAGCGCAGGGCACTGCCGCCTCCGAAGACAGCGGGAACACCCCCTGTGTACACCCCGTTCGGCTCCCTCGCACTGCCCGCGAACGCGGGTTCGGCCGGGGCGTGCGGCACCGGATAGTGGCCGGAACCGAGCGCCCGGCGCAGCCGGTACTCGTCCAGCGGACCGGCGAACGCCATGCCCTGGCCGTGAGTGCAGCCCATGGCGCGCAACGCGGCCACCTGCTCGGGCAGGTCGACGCCCTCGGCCACCGACTGCAGGCCCAGATCCCCGGCGATCCGCAGCAGTCCGCTGGTGATCTTGTGCAGCCGCGCGGACTCCACCACGCCCTCGACCAGACCGCGGTCGAGCTTGAGGATGTCCACGGGCAGCCGCCGCAGCGCCGTGATCGCCGCGTAGCCGCTGCCGAAGCCGTCCAGCGCGATCCGCACCCCGAGCCGGCTGAGCGCGGTCAGCCGCCGCTCCAGCTCGTCCAGCGAGACGCGGGGGTCGGTGTCGGACAGCTCCACGACCAGCGCCCCGGGCGGCAGTCCGTGCCGGGTCAGCAGCGCCTCCACCGAACCCAGCGGGGACGAGCGGTCCAGCAGCCGCCGGGCGCTCATCCGGACCGTGACCGGCACGGCGACCCCGGCGGCGGCCCGCTCGGCCGCCTGCTGAACGGCCTGCTGGAGGACCCAGCGGTCCAGCTCGGCGGTCTTGTCGGCGTCGTCGGCCACCCGCAGGAACTCCGCCGGGGTGAACAGGACCCCCTGGGAGGAACGCCAGCGGGCCTGCGCGGAGACGGTCGTGATCCGGCCGCTCTCCAGGCACACCACCGGCTGGTGCAGCAGCGTGAACTCGCCGTCGTGCAGCGCGGCGCGCAGGCGCGTGGCCAGCTCCGCCTTGCGGACGACGTCCTGCTGCATCTGCGGCTTGTACAGCTCGACCCGGCCCTTTCCGGCCGACTTCGCGCGGTACATCGCCAGGTCGGCGTTTCTCAGCAGCTCGCCCGCGCCCAGGCCCGGTTCGGCGAAGGCGACGCCGATGGAGGCGGCTACCCGGACGTCGTTGCCGTCGATGACGTACGGCTGGGAGAGGGTCACCCGCAGCCGGTCGGCCAGTTCCAGGATGTTGCGCTCCCGGGCGGCCCGGTCCCGGGTGCCGTCGCCGACGATCAGGGCCGCGAACTCGTCACCGCCCAGCCGGGAGGCGGTGTCGCCCTGCCGGACCGCCTCCTGGAGTCTGCGCGCGGCCTGGATGAGCAGCTCGTCCCCGGCCTGGTGCCCGATCGTGTCGTTGACCGCCTTGAACCCGTCGAGGTCGATGAAGAGCACCGCCGTACCGCGCAGCGCGGCGCCCCGGTCGGTGGCCCGGCGGCCGGCCAGGGCCTGCTGCACCCGCCGGGTGAACAGCGCGCGGTTGGGCAGGTCGGTCAGCGGGTCGTGCTCGGCGTTGTGCTGGAGCTGCGCCTGGAGGCGGACCCGCTCGGTCACGTCCCGGCTGTTGAAGATCAGCCCGCCGTGGTGGCGGTTGACGGTCGACTCGACGTTGAGCCAGCCTCCCCCACCGCCGGAGCGGAACCGGCACTCGATGCGCGTGGTGGGCTCCTCCAGCGGACTCGCGGCCAGGAAGCGGCGCACCTCGTGCACCACGCGGCCCAGGTCCTCCGGGTGGATGAGGGCGGCGAGCTCGGTGCCCACCAGCTCCTCGGCGGGGCGGCCGTACACCCCGGCGGCGGCCGGGGAGACGTAGCGCAGGACGCCGTTGGGCGCGGCGATCATGATGACGTCGCTGGAGCCCTGCACCAGGGAGCGGAAGTGGTTCTCCTTCTGCGCCAGTTCCTGGGTGAGGGTGATGTTGTCCAGCAGCATGATGCCCTGCCGGATGACGAGCGCCAGCACCACGGCGCCCGCCGTGATCAGCACGACGTGGTCGGGCCTGCGGCCGTTGAGGACGTTGTACAGGATCCCCAGGGTGCACACGGCCGCGGCGAGGTACGGGGTGAGCGCGGCGAGGGAGCCGGTGAGCGGACGGCCGGCCGGGTAGCGCAGGTGCTCGCCGCCCGGCGCGGGCAGCGGGGACGCGGGGTGGTGCCCCGTGCTCCACTGGCCGGTGCTCCACTGCCCCGCGTCCCACTGGCCGGTGCTCCACTGGCCGGTGCTCCGCTGGCCGGTGCCGCGCTGGCCCGGCACGTGTTCGTGGACCACGCGCGTGTGCCCGTCGGAGGCGTGCGCCTCCGGCCCGCCCCGGCGCCGGGGCGCGGCCCAGGGGGCGTACGCGAGCAGCAGGGAACCGGCGAACCAGCCCGCGTCCAGCAGCCGTCCGGAGCGGTAACTGCTGTGCAGCAGCGGCGAGGTGAACAGCGCGTCGCACAGCACGGTCAGCGCGAGCGCGCCGATCGCGGTGTTCACCGCCGTGCGGTTGCCCGGGGCACGGCGGAAGTGCAGCGCCAGCACCATGCTGACCAGGGCGATGTCGAGCAGCGGGTACGCCAGCGACAGCGCGGCGTGCGCCACGCTCGACCCGTCGATGCGGGCCGCCTGGGCGAGCGCGAGGCTCCACGAGAGGGTGAGCAGCGAGCCGCCGATCAGCCAGGCGTCCAGCCCCAGGCAGATCCAGCCCGCTCTGCTCACCGGCCGCTTGGCGAGCACCAGCAGGCCCACGATGGCGGGCGGCGCGAAGCACAGGAAGAACAGGTCGGCGTAGCTGGGGCTGGGCACCGGCGCGCTCAGGGCGACCTCGTACCAGCCCCAGACCGCGTTGCCCAGCGAGCTCATCGTCGCCGACAGGGCGAACAGCAGCCAGGCGGACCGGAAGCGGACCCGCGGGCCGCGGGCGTACAGGAAGCAGGACACGGCGGCGGCGGCCGCCGCCGCGCTCAGCCCGAAGTCGCCCATCACGTCCGCGACCCGGTCCGAGCCCCAGCCGAAGGCGGATCCGCCGGCGTAGGCCGCGCAGACCAGGGCGAGGACGAGCTGCTCCACCAGGCGCCGGTTCTCGCCGGCCACCGGCCGGCGCGACGGCGGCGCCTCGTGCGGGTGCGGTGCGCGCACCGCGCTGCCCAGGGGGGTCGTCACCGAGGTCGGGGCGCTCACCGGGGCCTCCCGGTGCGTGCCGTTCCCCGGTCCCGACGGTCCCGCTGCGCCGGGTACGCCGGCCGGCGACGGCCGCTGTACCTGCGCTGGTGGTGGCTGTGGTGACTGGTGTGATGGCCGCGTCCGTCCGCGGCCGTGCGCCAGGGTCGCCGTCGGCGGCTCCGCCGCGTCGGATCGTTCGTCCATAGGCCGTGCATCGCCCGTCGCCCCCCTCACAGATCAGAAATGTCCATCCCCGGCGCCGAATGTCAGCGGCGCAGCCCCTGCCCGGGACGATACACCAGGATCGTCACTCAGGGACATAGCGTCTCTACGCTCCGTGACGACCAGGGCGTATGCCGGTACAGGGCGCGTCCGAAAGATTGCGGAGGGTGCCGGAAGGCGCCTAGCGCCCGGTTGCTCCCGCCGTTTCGGGACCGGTCGTAAGGATCACGTTCCGCAGGGGTTCGTGGTTCACGAACCGGGTCAGCTGGTCGGCGATCAGCCGCCTGGCGCGCGGCAGGAAGGCCGAGGACGGTCCGCCGACATGCGGGCTGATCAGCACGCCCGGCGCCTGCCACAGGGGGTGGCCGCAGGGCAGCGGCTCGGGGTCGGTCACGTCCAGGGCCGCCGTGATCCGGCCTCGTTCCAGTTCGGCGAGGAGCGCCTTGGTGTCCACGACGGCTCCGCGCGCGACGTTGACGAGCAGCGCCCCGTCCTTCATCCGGGCGAGGAAGTCCGCGTCCACGAGTCCCCGGGTGTCCTCCGTAAGGGGGGTGCACAGGATCACGACGTCCGCGTGTGGAAGCAGCGAGGGCACATCGGTGATCGGATGCACGGGACCGCGCGCTGCCGTGCGACCGGAGCGTGCGACCCGTGCGACCCGCGCGACCTCGAAGGGCTCGAGCCGGTCCTCGATGGCGGCGCCGATGGACCCGTACCCGACGATCAGCACGCTCTTGTCGGCGAGGGAGGGGTGGAATCCGGCCGCCCAGCGCTCCTCGCGCTGGGCGCGGACGAACTCCGGGATGCCGCGCAGCGCGGCGAGGGTCAGGGTGAGCGCCAGTTCGGCCGTGCTGGTCTCGTGCACCCCCCGTGCGTTGCACAGGCGTACGCCCGGCGGGAGGTCCGAGAGCCGCGCGGTGACGTCGTCGACGCCGGCGGTGAGCGTCTGGACGACCCGGACGTTCGTCAGGTGCGGCAGCGGGCCCACCCGGACCGACAGCCGCTTCATGTACGGCACGACATACACCGCGCACCGCGCCGGGTCGCCGGGAAACGGCTGGTCACCGTCCGCGCCACCGTCCCAGAACAGGTAACGGGGCCCCGCGGGCAGCCCCTCGATCTCCTCGGGCGGAATGGGAAGCCAGACCTCTGCACTCATGCCAGGAGGCTATGTCAGGCCCGTGGACGCGCAGAGGTTAGGTTGGTGGCCGGGCCAGAGGGAGGTTCACGAGCAGGTGGAGCGCAGGACGATCGGCGCGGGGGGACTCGCGGTGGGGGCCGTCGGACTCGGATGCATGCCGATGAGCTGGGCCTACACCGCGTCCCGGCGGCGGGGTGAGGAGTCGGTCAAAGCCGTGCACCGGGCGCTGGACCTGGGCTCGGACCTGCTGGACACCGCGGACATGTACGGCCCGTTCACCAACGAGCTGCTGCTGGGCCGGGTGCTCCGGGAGCGGCGCCGGGACGCCTTCGTGGCCACGAAGGTGGGGCTGCTGGTGGGCGAGCAGCACATCGTGGCCAACGGCCGCCCCGGCTATGTACGGCGGGCCTGCGACGCCTCGCTGCGCCGGCTCCAGACGGACGTGATCGACCTGTACCAGCTGCACCGCCCCGACCCCGAGGTGCCCGTCGAGGAGACGTGGGGCGCGATGGCGGACCTGGTGCGCGCCGGGAAGGTGCGGGCGCTCGGCCTGTGTGCGCTGGGGGCGCGCGGCGGGCGCCGCTCGGGCGCCGGGTTGTACGACGCGACGCTGCGCCGGTTGCAGCGAATACAGCAGGTGTTCCCGGTGAGCGCGGTGCAGGCGGAGCTGTCGGTGTGGTCGCCGGAGGCGCTCCAGGGGCTGCTGCCGTGGTGCGAGGCGCGCGGGGTGGGTTTCCTCGCGGCGATGCCGCTGGGCAACGGCTTCCTGACCGGCACGCTGACGCCGGGCGAGGGCTTCGAGCCGGACGACGTACGCGCCCGGCATCCCCGGTTCACGGCCGAGATGATGGCGGCCAACCAGCCGATCGTCGCGGGGCTGCGGCGCATCGCCCGGCGGCACGGCGAGGAGGTCACGCCGGCCCAGGTGGCGCTGGCCTGGGTGCTGGCACAGGGCCGTCATGTGATCGCGCTGCCGGGCACCAAGCGGGA
>NZ_JACBWZ010001310.1 GCF_013870595.1 Streptomyces sp. WELS2
CCGCCTGGGCGCGGGCCTCGGCCTTGCCCACGCCCTGGCAGCGGGGTCCGAAGGCGACGTTGTCCAGGGCGGACAGGTGGGGGAAGAGCAGGTAGTCCTGGAAGACGACACCGACCGGACGGGACTCGGGGGGCGTGTGCTCCAGGGGGGAGCCGTCCAGGTGCAGGTGGCCGTCCGTGAGGGGGGTGAGGCCGGCGAGGGCGCGCAGTGCGGTGGTTTTGCCGGCCCCGTTGGGGCCGAGGAGGGCCACCACCTCGCCGGGGGCGGCCGTCAGGGTCACGTCCAGACGGAATCCGGGACGGTCGACTACGAGGTGGGCGTCCAGGCCGGGGGCCGGATTCGGGGGCGGAGTGCCGTGGGCGGCCGCGGGTGCGGGTGCGGGTGGGGTGGCGGTGGCGCCGTGGGTGGGCTGTCCGTCGGCGTGGGGGTCGGTGTGGGTCATGGGGTTGTCATCCAGCGGTCCCTGAGGGCTGCCAGGACCGCGATCGACACGGTGAGCAGCACCAGGCTGAGGGCGATGGCGGCCTCCGGGTCGTCCTGGAGGGCGAGGTAGACCGACAGGGGCATGGTCTGGGTGCGGCCGGGGAAGTTGCCCGCGAAGGTGATCGTCGCGCCGAACTCGCCGAGCGCCCGCGCCCAGGCCAGCACCGCGCCGGCCGCGATGCCGGGCGCGATCAGCGGCAGTGTCACCCGGCGGAACGCGGTGAAGCGGGACGCGCCGAGCGTGGTGGCCGCCTCCTCGTAGCGCGGGTCGGCGGCGCGCAGGGTGCCCTCGACGCTGATCACCAGGAACGGCATCGCCACGAACGCCTCCGCGATCACGACCCCCGTGGTGGTGAACGGCAGCGTGATCCCGAACCACGCGTCCAGCCACCGCCCGACGACACCGTTGCGGCCCAGCGCCAGCAGCAGCGCCACACCGCCGACGACCGGCGGCAGCACAAGCGGCAGGGTGACCAGGGCCCGTACCAGGCCACGGCCGGGGAAGTCCGTACGGGCCAGCAGCCAGGCCAGCGGGACGCCGAGGACGAGGCTCACGGCGGTCGCGGCGGTCGCGCTGATCAGCGACAGCTGGAGCGCCTGCCACACCTCCGTGCTGCCCAACTGCTTCGGCAAAGAGTGCCAGGGCGCGCGGACGAGCAGCGCGAGCAGCGGCAGCAGCAGGAACGCCA
>NZ_JACBWZ010001311.1 GCF_013870595.1 Streptomyces sp. WELS2
CGGAAGCGGGCCGGGGTCCTGTGCGGCCCCGGCTGATCTGTATCGACTGGTCACGACCGATCAGGTTACTGATCGGTACGCGCGAAGGCGGGCGAACTTCCGAAAGTTCGCCCGCGGTTCGGCGTGTCGTCGGCTCAGCCCTTGAGGGCCGCCTCCAGCGCGGTGTTGAACTCCTCGACGGTCATCGGCGCGTTCTTGCCGCCGGCGTCCGTCAGGGCCTTGCCGTCCATCTTCAGGGTCGGGGTGGCGTCGACGCCGTCCTTGTCGAAGACCTTGGCCTCCTCCAGCGCCCACCGGTCGAAGGTGCCGTCCTTGACGTCCTTCTGGAACTTCGCGTTGCCCTTCAGGGCGGGGACCGTGTCGGCGATCTCGATCAGGTACGAGTCGTCCTTGAACTTGTCGTCCCGCTCGTCCGGGTGCCACTTCTTGGCGTACAGCGCGGACTTGTACTCCAGGAACGCCTCCGGGCCGACGTTCAGCGCGGCGCCCAGCGCGCTCAGCGCGTTCTTCGAGCCCTCGCCGCCGAAGCCCTTGTCGAGGAAGGTGGCGCCGACGAACCGGATCTTGAACTTGCCGGCGTCCAGGTCCTTCTTGACGGTCGGGCCGACCACCTGCTCGAAGGAGGCGCAGACCGGGCAGCGCGGGTCCTCGTACATCACCAGCGTCTTCTTGGCGCTGCTCTTGCCGATCAGGACCGTCGTGCCGTCCTTGCCGGCGGCGTTTGCCGGCTTGACCAGCTTGGCGTCCTTCGCCGACTCCCAGTAACCGGGCTTGTTGGCCTGGACGACGGCGTAGCCGATGCCGCCGGCCGCCGCCAGCACGGCGACGACCGAGCCGGCCACGATCAGCTGCCGCCTGGCCTTGTCGCGCTTGGCCTGCCGCTCGCGCTCCTGGCGCAGCCGCTCCCGGGCCGCCGTCTTCGCGGCCTGGCTGTTCCGCTTGCTCATGGTGGTGATCTCCCTGGGGACGCGCACGATGTCGTACGCGGTACGGATCGAGGGGCTGACGTGCTCGGGTGCCGTCCGCCGCGCGGGAGCCGTGGCTCAGGCGAGGGCGGTCCGGCCGGGGCGGGAGCACGGCGGTCCACGCCGTCCCAGGGAGTGCGTGAGGAGCCGGTCCCGGGCGGCGGCGCCGCGCGGTGCCGGGCGGTGCGGCCCGCGGACCGG
>NZ_JACBWZ010001312.1 GCF_013870595.1 Streptomyces sp. WELS2
ACGCCTCATACGTCTCGTAGTGCGACTTGCTCACGGCCGACACGCTCCAGAGGGCCAGAGGGGTCCGGATCGGGCCCCCAGAACCTAGCGGAGCGCCGGTCACTCTCCAAAGCGGCGCGACTACGCAGCGGCGCGGCGGGCGAGGTGATGGTGACGGTCAGTAGTCGAAGGCGCGGGCGGTGTTCGCGGCCAGGGCCGTCGCCAGCGTGTCCTCGTCGATGCCGCGTACGGCGGCCATCGCGCGGACCGTGACGGGGACGAGATACGGCGCGTTCGGCCGTCCGCGGTACGGCGCCGGGGTGAGGAACGGCGCGTCGGTCTCCACCAGGACCAGTTCCAGCGGGGCGACGGCGAGGGCGTCCCGCAGGTTCTGGGCGTTCTTGAAGGTGACGTTGCCGGCGAAGGACATGAAGTAGCCCTCGCGGGCGCAGATCCCGGCCATCCCGGCGTCGCCGGAGTAGCAGTGGAAGACCGTGCGCTCGGGGGCGCCCTCCTCCTTCAGGATCCGCAGCACGTCGGCGTGGGCGTCGCGGTCGTGGATGACGAGTGCCTTGCCGTGCCGCTTGGCGATCTCGATGTGGGCCCGGAAGGAACGTTCCTGGGCGGCCTTGCCCTCGGGGCCGGTGCGGAAGTAGTCCAGGCCCGTCTCGCCGACGCCCTTGACGTGCGGCAGCGCGGCCAGCCGGTCGATCTCGGCGAGGGCCTCGTCCAGCGCGGCGTCGCCGCCGGGCTGCCGGGCCCCCTGCCGGGACCAGCCATCGGGATCACCGTGGACGATGCGCGGTGCCTCGTTGGGGTGGAGTGCGACGGCCGCGTGGACGCTTTCGTGGGCCGCCGCCGTCTCGGCGGCCCACCGCGAGCCCTCGATGTCGCAGCCGACCTGGACGACCGTGGTGACACCCACCGAGGCCGCCTTCGCCAGGCCCTCCTCGACCGTGCCGGACTGCATGTCGAGGTGGGTGTGGGAGTCGGCGACGGGCACCCGCAGGGGTACCGGAAGCGGCGGCGCGGCGTTCTTGTCGTCGCCCTTGGAGCTGTGGCCGGCGTTCGAAGGCATGCCCCGATCCTACGAAAGGGGCATGCCCCGGCCGGCCGGTGCTCCGCTCAGCCGGCCTTGCGCTGGAACGGGTGCAGCAGGTCGGACAGGTGCCAGTGGTGCGGCCG
>NZ_JACBWZ010001313.1 GCF_013870595.1 Streptomyces sp. WELS2
GGGCGAGGACGGTCACGGTGAGCCGGTTGGGGCGGTGCGGCGCGCCGACGGCGCCCTGCTGCCGGCCGAGGAGACCGGCGGGCAGCGGGTGCGGATGCTCGACATCGACGCGTCCGTGCACGCCGAGGCGTACAACGGCATCGCCAACTCGGTGCTCTGGTTCGTCCACCACCTGCTGTACCAGACCCCGCTGGAGCCGGTGTTCGACGCGGACTTCCGCCGCCAGTGGGCCTCGTACCAGGCCTACAACCAGGCGTTCGCCGAGGCGCTGGCCGAGGAGGCGGGCGAGGGCGCGGCGGTGCTGATCCAGGACTACCACCTGGCGCTGGCCCCCCGGATGCTCCGCCGGCTGCGGCCCGACCTGCGCATCGGCCACTTCTCGCACACCCCCTGGGCCCCGCCGGACTACTTCCGGCTGCTGCCCGACGACATCGCGGCCGAGCTGCTCGGCGGCATCCTGGGCGCGGACCGGGCGGGGTTCCTCACCCGGCGCTGGGCGGACGCCTTCACCGCCTGCTGCCGGGAGGTGCTGGGGCCCGGCATCCCGGCCGGCACCCGGATCGGGGTGCACGGGCTGGGCGCGGACGCGGACTTCCTGCGCGAGCGGGCGCACCGGGCGGACGTGGCGGAGCGGATGGCGGCGCTGCGCGAGGAGATCGGCGAGGGACGCCGGACCATCGTCCGGGTGGACCGCACCGAGCTGTCCAAGAACATCGTGCGCGGGCTGCTGGCGTACGAGCAGCTGCTGACCGACCACCCGGAGTGGCGGGAGCGGGTCGTCCACGTGGCGTTCGCCTACCCCTCCCGCCAGGACCTCGCCGTGTACCGCGACTACACCGCCGAGGTGCGGCGGGTGGCGGACCGGATCAACGAGCGGTACGGCACGCCGGGCTGGACGCCGGTGGTGCTGCACGTGAAGGACGACTTCGCGCGTTCCCTGGCCGCCTACCGGATGGCCGACGTGGCGCTGGTCAACCCCATCCGGGACGGTATGAACCTGGTCGCCAAGGAGATCCCGGTGGTCTCGGACGAGGGCTGCGCGCTGGTGCTGTCCCGGGAGGCCGGGGCGCACGAGGAGCTGGGCGAGGACGCGTTCACGGTGAACCCGTACGACATCACGGGCACGGCGCGGGCGCTGCGGGACAAGTAGGTGCCGAGG
>NZ_JACBWZ010001314.1 GCF_013870595.1 Streptomyces sp. WELS2
GGGTGTCCCGAAGTGACCGAGGCCGTGTCGCGTCCCACCCTCGAGGCCGTGGCCGCGCGGGCCGGGGTGTCCCGGGCCACCGTGTCCCGGGTGGTCAACGGCGGCGACGGGGTCCGCGAACCCCTGGCAGCGCGGGTCCGGCGGGCGGTGGAGGAGCTGGGCTACGTCCCCAACCAGGCGGCACGCAGCCTGGTGACCCGGCGCCACGACGCGGTCGCGGTCGTCGTCGCCGAGCCCGAGACCCGGGTCTTCGCCGATCCCTTCTTCGCGCTCCAGCTGCGCGGCATCAGCAAGGAGCTGACCGCGCACGACAACCAGCTGGTGCTGCTGCTCACCGAGGGCCGCGCCGACCACGCCCGCGTGGCCCGCTACCTCGCCGGCGGCCATGTCGACGGCGCGCTCGTCTTCTCCCTGCACCTGGACGACCCGCTGCCCGGCCTCATCCGCGACGCCGGGCTGCCCACCGTGTTCGGCGGACGCCCCCACCGGAGCGCGGACACCGGGGCGCCGGATGCCGGCGTGCCGTACGTCGACTGCGACAACCGGGGCGGGGCCCGGGCGGCGGTACGGCACCTGCTGGGCCTCGGCCGCCGGCGTGTCGCCCACCTCACCGGCCCGCTGGACCAGACCTCGGCGGTGGACCGGCTCGACGGCTACCGGGACGCCGTCGCCGAGGTGCCCGGCGCGTACGATCCCCGGCTGGTCGTGGAGGGCGACTTCACCCCGGCCGGTGGTGAGCGCGCCATGCGGGAGCTTCTCGCCCGCTGCCCGGACGTCGACGCCGTGTTCGCCGCCAACGACCTCACCGCGCTCGGCGCCCTGCGAGTGCTGCGCGAGAGCGGCCGGCGGGTTCCCGAGGACGTGGCCGTGGCCGGCTTCGACGACATGGCGACGGTCGCCGAGCAGACCGACCCGCCGCTGACGACGGTACGTCAGGACATCGAGGGCATGGGCCGGCTCATGGCCCGGCTGCTGCTGGAGGTCCTGTCCGTCGGCCGGGACCGGGAGCGTACGACGGCCGGCGCCCCGGGCGAGCGGGGCAACGGCGTGATCCTGCCGACCACCCTGGTACGCCGCGCCTCCGCGTGACCCGCCCGTGGGTCACCCGGCGGGCGGCTCGGGTCTGATCACCGCGAACCGGGCCCCGTACGGATCGG
>NZ_JACBWZ010001315.1 GCF_013870595.1 Streptomyces sp. WELS2
CGGCGACGGCCTGCCCGTAGACGAGCACCGCGCCGAACACCGCGCACAGCAAGGCCATCGCCCCCAGGCTCCATACGGTGGCCGACCCCCGGTCGGACCTCCACCGCCGCACCACGCCCGCACGCACCCGGTCCGGCACCACCGCACGACGCCCGCCGCCCCACCCCGGCCTCCGGGACACCGCCCGTCCCGCCGCGTGGATCCACCGGCCCGGCGACGCCCGCCCACGCTCCCGGGTCCCGGTGAGACATCGCCGACCACGCCCGTGACCGGGCGTTCCCTCGCCCTGCCGCCGAGAGGTCCGCCACCGGCCGCCCGGTCGGCCGTGCTCGGGCGTCCTCGTGTCCTCCCGTTCGCCGGGCGGCTCGTACCCGCGCTTCACCGGCCCTCCTCCCCCGTACGCACGGTGTCCTCGGCGAGCGCCACAGCCTGCTCGCGCAGTTCGATGGGCAGTCCGTTCAGGAGCGGGGGCCGGGCCACCACCGTGACCCGGACCCGGTCGCCCTCGCGTGCGACGGTCACCCGCGCTCCTCGCGGAGCCGTTTCCCGCGTCAGCCGTACCACCGCGTCGGGCGGGTCCTGCCGGGCGGCGGCCCGGGCACCCGCGCGGGCCGCGTCCACGCACTCGATCCGCGCCGCCACCATGAGCAGCCCCGAGACCAGCGCCATCGTGAACGCCACCAGCACGGACAGCGCCATGGCCGCCTCCACGGTCACGAAACCGCCGTCCCCGCCCCGCTCGCCTCCTTGCTCACATCCGGGCACTGAGGGCCTTCTTCACGATGGCCTGGAGCTCCGCCTGGACCTGGCCGCTGGTGACCACCTGGTAGAGCAGCACCGCGAACCCGACGGCCGCGATGATTCCCATGGCGTACTCGGACGTCACCATTCCGGTGTCCTGCCGGCACACCGAGCGCAACCTCGCCGCCGCTTTCCTGATCTTTCCGAACATCTCAACCTCCATAAGGTTTCCGGTCTGTAGTCGTTCTCGTCCGCTGTCGTCCGCCCCGCCCGCCTCGCCCTCACCCCCCTCCCGTCACCCCGCCCGCCAGACCGATCACGACGGGCACCACCCCGACCGCGACGAACGCGGGCAGGAAGCACAGCCCGACCGGCGCGGAGATCAGTACGGCCGCCCGCCGTGCGCGGGCCGT
>NZ_JACBWZ010001316.1 GCF_013870595.1 Streptomyces sp. WELS2
CGAGGGCCCGTTGGGCGCGGTGAGCCCGTTGCTCGCCCCGTCCTGGTTGACGGCCGTACCCCGCACCACCGCGAGCACCGGATGGCCGAGCCGCAGCGCGTCCGACAGCCGCTCCACCACCAGCACACCGGCGCCCTCGGCCCAGCCGGTGCCGTCCGCGCCCTCCGCGAAGGCCTTGCAGCGGCCGTCCGGGGACAGCCCGCGCTGCCGGCTGAAGTCCAGGAACGCGGCCGGCGACGACATCACCGTCACCCCGCCCGCCAACGCCATCGAGCACTCGCCCCGCCGCAGCGCCTGCACCGCCAGATGCAGCGTGACCAGCGACGACGAACACGCCGTGTCCACCGTGACGGCCGGGCCCTCCAGGCCGAAGGTGTACGACAGCCGGCCGGCCGCCACGCTGCCCGCCGTGCCGGTGCCGCGGAACGCCTCCAGTTCCTCGGGGATGGCGCGCAGCCGGGTGAGGTAGTCGCGGTTCATCAGGCCGACGTAGACGCCGGTGCGGCTGCCCCGCAGTGTCGTCGGGTCGATGCCCGCCCGCTCGAAGGCCTCCCAGGACGTCTCCAGCAGCAGCCGCTGCTGCGGGTCCATCGCCAGCGCCTCACGCGGTGAGATGCCGAAGAAGGCGGCGTCGAACTCGGCCGCGTCGTACAGGAACCCGCCCTCGCGCGTGTAGACCTTCCCGCGTACCCCGGGATCCGGGTCGTAGAGGCCGTCCAGGTCCCAGCCGCGGTCGGCGGGGAAGCCGGAGATCGCGTCCGAACCGCCCGCCACCAGCTCCCACAGCTCCTCCGGGGAGCGGACCCCGCCGGGGAACCGGCAGCCGATCCCGACGATGGCGACCGGCTCGTCCTCCGCGCCGGTGCCGGGGGCGGGCCGGGCTGTGCCGGGGTGTTCCGCCAGGATTTCCCGGCGCAGGTACTCCGCCAGCGCGGCCGGGGTCGGGTAGTCGAAGACGAGGGTGGGGGGCAGGGTCAGCCCGGTGCGGGGGCTGAGCGCGTTGCGCAGTTCGACGGCGCCGAGCGAGTCCACGCCGAGGTCGCGGAAGGTCTGGCCGGCGCCGATGGCGTCGGGTGTCGCGTGGCCGAGGACGGTCGCGGCGTGGGTGCGGACCAGGTCGAGCAGCATGCCGTCGCGCTCGGCGGCGGGC
>NZ_JACBWZ010001317.1 GCF_013870595.1 Streptomyces sp. WELS2
CGCACGAAGCCGGGGCGTACGACCATCACCCGCGCGCCCGTTCCGTGCAGGGCGTCCCCGAGCCCCTGGGCGAACGCGTCCAGGCCCGCCTTGCTGGAGCCGTAGATGAAGTCGGCGCGGCGGGCGCGCTCGGCGGCGGCGGAGGACAGCACCACGAGCCACCCGTGTCCCTGGGCCTGGAGGGCGCGGCCGGCGACCAGACCCGCCGAGACGGCCCCGGTGTAGTTGGTCTGGGCGACCTGGACCGCGCGGACCGGGTCCCTCTCGTCGTGCGCCTGGTCGCCGAGGATGCCGAAGGCGAGCAGCACCATGTCGACCGGGCCGTCGGCGAACACCTTGCCGAGCACGGCCTCGTGGGTCTCGGGGGCGAGCGCGTCGAAGGCGACGGTGTGCACGTCCGCGCCGAGCGCCCGCAGGCTTCCGGCCGCGTTCTCCAGCGCGAGGGAGGGACGCCCGGCCAGCCACACCGTGCGGGTGCGGCGGGCGATCAGACGGCGCGCGGTGGCCAGCGCGATCTCGGACGTGCCGCCGAGGACGAGGAGGGACCGGGGCAGTTCGGTGGCATCGTTCATGACAGATGACCGTATCGCCCCCGTATGACCGTTCCGGCGGCGAAACGCGGTGTTGACATTCCCGCGCAGCGGGCAGAGTCGGGTCATGGACTGGCTGAAGCGGCTGCCCGGCATCGGGCCGATCGTCACCCGCCTGACGATCACCCACGCGTGGCGGAGTTACGAACGGCTGGACCGGGTGAAATGGGCCCGGCTGGCCGCCGCCATGACGTTCGTGAGCTTCGTGGCGCTGTTCCCGCTGCTGACCGTGGCCGCCGCGGTCGCCGCCGCCACCCTCAGCCCGGCCCGCCAGAAGATCGTGGAGCAGCGGATCGCGGACCAGTTCCCGGGCCTGTCCGACCAGTTGGACCTCACCTCCCTGGTGCAGAACGCGGGCACCGTCGGGATCATCGCGGGCGCGGCGCTGCTGTTCACGGGCATCGGCTGGGTCGGCCAGGTGCGGGACTGCCTGCGCGCGGTGTGGGAGCTGCCGGACCAGGGGGAGAACCCGGTGCTGGCCAAGGTGAAGGACACCGTGATCCTGCTCGGCCTCGGCGGCGCACTGCTGGTCACGCTCGCCGCCTCCACCCTCGCCTCGG
>NZ_JACBWZ010001318.1 GCF_013870595.1 Streptomyces sp. WELS2
GTGAGCCAGACGGCCGCGGCGGTGACCGCGTCGAGACCGGCCGGGCGGGGCACCAGGGCGGACTGCGGCAGCAGCACGTGGTCGCCGTACACGCCGTGGCTGCACAGGTGGAAGTTGGCCGCCGACAGCACGAGGTCGCCCGGCACGAAGGCGGTCACCCCCGCGCCGGCCGCCAGCACCACGCCGGCCGCCTCGTAGCCGTTGCGGGAGCCGGGCAGCGTCGGCTGGTAGAAGTAGCTGCCGGAACGGAGCATCGCCTCGGCGCGGTTGAGGCCGAGCGCCTCGACGCGCACCAGGACCTCGTCCGGGCCGGGAGCGGGCAGGACGGTCTCCTCGACGGTGAAGACGTCGGGGCCGCCGATCTCGTGAAAGAGCACTGAACGTGCGGTGGTTGGCATGCCGTCGACGCTACGGCGGCCCGGGGAGACGTTCCATGTCCTCCGGTCTCGGTTTCCTGCCCGATCGTCTTTCCCCGGTGGACCGCTGCGGCTATGGTCGCCGCATGGACGTGCTGAGCGACGTCGTCGCCGCCATGCGCACCGGCCGGCCGCACTCCGCGCGCCGCTACAAGTACGCGCCCTGGGGCCTGCGGTGGGGTGACTCCGACGAGGCCGGGTTCCATGTGATCCTGCGCGGCTCGGCCTGGCTGCTCCCCCGGGACGCCGAGCCGGTGGCGCTGGCGCCGGGCGATGTCGTCTTCCTCGCGCACGGGCAGGGGCACGGGCTGGCGAGCGGCCTCGACGTGCCGCTGCGGGACGCGCGGATGCTGCCCGACGGCACCTGGGACGGTCCGCCCGAGGTGGCGGGCGTGGGCTGCCCGGACACCATCACCCTGTGCGGGACGTACCGGCTGGACCGGGACCGCTCGCACCGGCTGCTGGCGGAGCTGCCCGAGGTGGTGCACCTGCCCGCCCGGGTGGGCGGCCACCGCTCGCTGCGGGCGGCGGTCGAACTGCTCGGGATGGAGCTGGAGGAGCAGCGGCCGGGCACCGACGCGATCATCACCTCACTGCTGGACACCCTGCTGCTGTACATCCTGCGGGCCTGGTGGGAGAGCGAACACGCGGCGGGCCGGGCCCGGGGCTGGGCGGCGACGCCGCCCTCTACTACCCGTGGGTGCGGGTCTTCGACCCGGCCGCCGGACGCAAC
>NZ_JACBWZ010001319.1 GCF_013870595.1 Streptomyces sp. WELS2
TTGCGGTCCCGGCGGGCGCCGAGCCGGGAGACGTCCCCGTCCAGGGGCGGGAACAGCTCGGTGTCCGTGACCTTCACCTCCGGCCCGAACAGGGTGGACAGCGCGGGCCGGGGCTGCCCGGTGTGCAGCGCGACCACCTCGCGCAGCACGCCGGTCAGCTGCTCGGCCATCTCCTGCGCGGAGCCGAACCTGCGGTCCGGGTCGGGGTCGGTGGCGCGCACCAGCAGCCGGTAGAAGGACTCGTAGCGGCTGAGCACCTCGACGGTGTCCGGGTCGGGGAGGGAGTCGGCGTGGACGGTGGTGTAGCCCTGGAAGTCGAAGGTGAGCACCGCCAGGGTGCGGCCCACCGTGTACAGGTCGCTGGCGACCGACGGGCCGGTCTCGGCGACCTCGGGCGCCTGGTAGCCGACCGTGCCGTAGATCGCCGACTCCGCGTCGTCCATCCGGCGGACGGCGCCCATGTCGATCAGCTTGAGCTGGTCCTCGGTCTGGATGGCGTTGTCCACCTTGAAGTCGCAGTACAGCAGGTTCCTGCTGTGCAGGTGGCCGAGCGCCTCCAGGGCCTCGATGCCGTAGGCGCACGCCTGTTCCACCGGCAGCGGGTCGCGGCGGCCGTCGGGGGTGCGGCGGGCGTTGGCGATCTCCTTCAGGGACTTGCCGCCGACGTACTCCATGACGATGTAGCCGTCGAGGGAGCCGGTGCGCTGGTCCAGGTGCTCCACGAAGTTGTAGATCCGCACGATGTTGGCGTGCTCGATCTCGGCGAGGAAGCGCCGTTCGGAGATCGCCGCGGCCATCGCGTCCTGGTCGCCGGTGTCCAGCAGGCCCTTGAGCACCACCCAGCGGTCGGAGACGGCCCGGTCCACGGCGAGGTAGATCCAGCCCAGCCCGCCGTGCGCGAGACAGCCCGCGACCTCGTACTGGCCGTGCACGATGTCCCCGGCGCGCAGCTTGGGCACGAAGGAGTAAGGGTGCCCGCACTTGGTGCAGAAGCCTTCCGTGCGGCCCGGCCGGTCACCGCGTGCCCGGCCCACCGGGGCGCCGCAGTCCGACCGGGAGCAGAACCGCTTGCGCTCGGGCACCTCCGGGCGCTCCAGCACCATCGCGTGCGGGTCGGGCCGCGGCACCTGCGGCACGGACACCAGTCC
>NZ_JACBWZ010000132.1 GCF_013870595.1 Streptomyces sp. WELS2
CCACTCGGTCTCGGTGCCGGGGGCGGCCGGCAGCAGCGTGCCGCCGGTCTTCTCCAGACCCCGGGTGGCGTGCGTGGCCAGCGCGAACACCTGCTGCTTGTGCTTGCGCCAGGCCTTGCGCAGCCGCAGGAAGACGCCGGGGGCCTCCTCCTCGGACTCGAAGCCGACCAGCAGCACGGCGGGCGCCTTCTCCAGGGAGGTGTACGTGACGCCCGTACCGTCCAGGTCACGGCCGTGGCCGGCGACCCGGGCGGCGAGGAAGTCGGCCTCCTCGCCGCTGTGCACGCGCGCGCGGAAGTCGATGTCGTTGGTGTCGAGCGCCACGCGGGCGAACTTGCTGTAGGCGTAGGCGTCCTCGACGGTGAGCCGGCCGCCGATGAGGACGCCGGCCCGGGACCGCGCGGCGGACAGGCCCTCGGCCGCCGCCTGGAGCGCCTCGGGCCAGGAGGCGGGCTCCAGCACGCCCTCGGCATTGCGGACCAGCGGGGTCTCGAGGCGGTCGCGCTGCTGCGCGTAGCGGAACGCGAAGCGTCCCTTGTCGCAGAGCCACTCCTCGTTGACCTCGGGGTCGTTGGCGGCGAGCCGCCGCATGACCTTGCCGCGCCGGTGGTCGGTGCGGGTGGCGCAGCCGCCGGCGCAGTGCTCGCACACCGACGGCGAGGATACCAGGTCGAAGGGGCGGGAACGGAAGCGGTAGGCGGCCGAGGTGAGCGCGCCGACCGGGCAGATCTGGATCGTGTTGCCGGAGAAGTACGACTCGAAGGGGTCGCCCTCGCCGGTGCCGACCTGTTGCAGCGCGCCCCGCTCGATCAGCTCGATCATGGGGTCGCCCGCGATCTGGGTGGAGAAGCGGGTGCAGCGGGCGCACAGCACGCACCGCTCGCGGTCGAGCAGCACCTGGGTGGAGATCGCGACGGGCTTCTCGTAGGTGCGCTTCCGACCCTCGAAGCGGGACTCGGCGTTGCCGTGCGAGACCGCCTGGTTCTGCAGCGGGCACTCGCCGCCCTTGTCGCAGACCGGGCAGTCCAGCGGGTGGTTGATGAGCAGCAGCTCCATCACACCGTGCTGGGCCTTCTCGGCGACCGGGGAGGTGAGGTGGGTCTTGACGACCATGCCGTCGGTGCAGGTGATCGTGCAGGACGCCATCGGCTTGCGCTGGCCCTCGACCTCCACGATGCACTGGCGGCAGGCGCCGGCCGGGTCCAGCAGGGGGTGGTCGCAGAACCGGGGGATCTCGATGCCGAGCTGTTCGGCGGCGCGGATGACCAGGGTGCCCTTGGGCACGCTGATCTCGATGCCGTCGATCGTCAGCGTGACGAGGTCTTCCGGCGGGACCGCCGCCTCGCCCCCGCCGGCGGGGGCGCTCGTGGTCACGGTCATGCGTTCACCTCCGGGCGGTCCGCCCAGGCCGTGGACTTGGCCGGGTCGAAGGGGCAGCCCCGGCCCGTGATGTGCTGTTCGTACTCCTCGCGGAAGTACTTCAGCGAGGAGAAGATCGGGGACGCGGCGCCGTCGCCGAGGGCGCAGAAGGACTTGCCGTTGATGTTGTCGGCGATGTCGGCGAGCTTGTCGAGGTCGGACATGGCGCCCTTGCCGGCCTCGATGTCCCGCAGCAGCTGCACCAGCCAGTACGTCCCCTCCCGGCACGGGGTGCACTTGCCGCAGGACTCGTGGGCGTAGAACTCGGTCCAGCGGGTGACGGCCCGCACCACGCAGGTCGTCTCGTCGAAGCACTGCAGTGCCTTGGTGCCGAGCATGGAGCCGGCGGCGCCGACGCCCTCGTAGTCGAGGGGGACGTCGAGGTGTTCGTCGGTGAACATCGGCGTGGAGGAGCCGCCCGGCGTCCAGAACTTCAGCCGGTGGCCGGGGCGCATGCCGCCGCTCATGTCGAGGAGCTGGCGCAGGGTGATGCCGAGCGGGGCCTCGTACTGTCCGGGGCTGGCGACGTGGCCGCTGAGCGAGTAGAGCGTGAAGCCCGGGGACTTCTCGCTGCCCATCGACCTGAACCATTCCTTGCCGTTTTTCAGGATCGCGGGAACCGAGGCGATCGACTCGACGTTGTTCACCACAGTCGGACAGGCGTAGAGGCCTTCCACGGCGGGGAAGGGGGGACGCAGCCGCGGTTGACCACGGCGGCCTTCGAGCGAGTCGAGCAGCGCGGTCTCCTCACCGCAGATGTACGCGCCGGCGCCGGCGTGCACGGTGAGCTTCACGTCGAGCCCGCTGCCGAGGATGTTCTCGCCGAGGTAGCCCGCCGCGTGGGCCTCGCGCACGGCCTCGTGCAACCGCCGCAGTACGGGGACGACCTCACCCCGCAGATAGATGAAGGCGTGCGACGACCTGATGGCGTAGCACGCGATGACGATGCCCTCGATGAGGCTGTGCGGGTTCGCGAAGAGGAGCGGGATGTCCTTGCACGTCCCGGGCTCCGACTCGTCGGCGTTGACAACGAGATAGTGCGGCTTTCCATCACCCTGGGGGATGAACTGCCACTTCATCCCGGTCGGGAACCCCGCGCCGCCGCGGCCGCGCAGCCCGGACTCCTTGACGTACGCGATCAGGTCGTCCGGCGACATGGCGAGGGCCTTGCGGAGCCCCTCGTACCCTTCGTGCCTCCGGTAGACGTCCAGAGTCCAGGACCGGTCCTCGTCCCAGAAGGCCGACAGCACGGGCGCGAGCAGCTTCTCGGGGCTCGGGTCCTTGACCTCGGATACCACGGTCATCACTCCCCCTCCTCTTCGGCCTGGCCCGCCGACGGGGCGTCCGGGGTTCCCTGGATCCGCGGATGGACCACGCGCGCGGGCGCGGCCTCTCCCTTGGCCAGGCGGAGGCCCACCAGCGAGGCGGGTCCCGCGCTGCCGCCCTCCTCGACGGCCCCGGGCCGCTCGTCGGGGAAGCCGGCCAGGATCCGCGCGGTCTCCTTGAAGGTGCACAGGCGCGCCCCGCGCGTGGGCTGTACGGGGCGCCCGGCGCGCAGGTCGTCTACCAGGCGCTTGGCGCTCGCGGGGGTCTGGTTGTCGAAGAACTCCCAGTTGACCATCACGACCGGCGCGTAGTCGCAGGCCGCGTTGCACTCGATGTGCTCGAGGGTGACCTTGCCGTCGCCGGTGGTCTCGCCGTTGCCGACGCCCAGGTGCTCCTGGAGGGTCTCGAAGATGGCGTCGCCGCCCATGACCGCGCACAGCGTGTTGGTGCACACGCCGACCTGGTAGTCACCGGAGGGCCGGCGCCGGTACATGGAGTAGAAGGTGGCGACCGCGGTGACCTCGGCCGTGGTCAGGCCGAGCATGTCCGCGCAGAACCGCATCCCGGTGCGGGTGACGTGGCCCTCCTCGGACTGCACGAGGTGGAGCAGCGGCAGCAGGGCGGACCGGGAGTCGGGGTAGCGCGCGATCACTTCGCGCGCGTCCGCCTCCAGCCGGGCCCGGACGTCGTCCGGGTAGGCCGGTGCGGGCAGTTCGGGCATGCCCAGGCTGATGCCCCGCTCCGAAGAAGAGGTGGTCACCGGTCGACGCCTCCCATCACGGGGTCGATGGACGCGACGGCGACGATGACGTCGGCGACCTGGCCGCCCTCGCACATCGCCGCCATCGCCTGAAGGTTGGTGAAGGACGGGTCGCGGAAGTGGACCCGGTAGGGGCGGGTGCCGCCGTCGGAGACGGCGTGCACCCCGAGTTCGCCCTTGGGCGACTCGACGGCCGCGTACGCCTGCCCCGGCGGGACCCGGAAGCCCTCGGTGACCAGCTTGAAGTGGTGGATCAGGGCCTCCATGGAGGTGCCCATGATCTTCTTGATGTGGTCGAGGGAGTTGCCGAGTCCGTCCGGTCCGAGGGCGAGCTGGGCGGGCCAGGCGATCTTCTTGTCCGTGACCATGACCGGGCCGGGCTGGAGCCGGTCCAGGCACTGCTCGATGATCCTCAGCGACTGGCGCATCTCCTCCAGGCGGACGAGGAAGCGGCCGTAGGCGTCGCAGGAGTCGGCGGTCGGGACGTCGAAGTCGTAGTTCTCGTAGCCGCAGTACGGCTGGGCCTTGCGCAGGTCGTGCGGCAGGCCGGTGGAGCGCAGGATCGGGCCGGTGGCGCCGAGGGCCATGCAGCCGGCCAGGTCCAGGTAGCCGATGTCCTGCATGCGGGCCTTGAAGATGGGGTTCCCGGTGGCGAGCTTGTCGTACTCCGGGAGGTTCCGCTTCATCTTCTTCACGAACTCGCGGATCTGGTCCACCGCGCCGGGCGGCAGGTCCTGGGCGAGTCCGCCGGGCCGGATGTACGCGTGGTTCATGCGCAGGCCCGTGATGAGCTCGTAGAGGTCGAGAATCATTTCACGATCACGGAATCCGTAGATCATGATCGTGGTGGCACCGAGCTCCATGCCGCCGGTGGCGATGCACACCAGGTGGGAGGACATCCGGTTGAGCTCCATCAGGAGCACCCGGATGATCTCGGCGCGTTCGGTGATCTGGTCCTCGATGCCGAGGAGCTTCTCGACGGCGAGACAGTAGGCGGTCTCGTTGAAGAAGGACGTCAGGTAGTCCATGCGCGTCACGAACGTGGTGCCCTGCGTCCACGTGCGGTACTCGAGGTTCTTCTCGATGCCGGTGTGGAGGTAGCCGATGCCGCAGCGGGCCTCGGTGACCGTCTCGCCCTCGATCTCCAGGATGAGGCGGAGCACTCCATGGGTGGACGGGTGCTGCGGACCCATGTTGACGACGATGCGTTCGTCGTCGGCACGGGCCGCGGACTGGACGACCTCGTCCCAGTCGCCACCGGTGACCGTGTAGACGGTGCCCTCGGTGGTTTCCCGGGCGGCTGCTGACTGGGTGCTGCTCACGAGTACGACCTCCGCTGGTCCGGAGCCGGGATCTGGGCGCCCTTGTACTCGACGGGGATGCCGCCGAGGGGATAGTCCTTGCGCTGCGGGTGGCCCTGCCAGTCGTCCGGCATCATGATCCGCGTCAGGGCCGGGTGGCCGTCGAAGACGATCCCGAAGAAGTCGTAGGTCTCGCGCTCGTGCCAGTCGTTGGTCGGGTAGACGGAGACCAGGGACGGGATGCGCGGGTCGCCGTCGGGGGCGCTGACTTCCAGGCGGATCAGCCGGTTGTGGGTGATCGAGCGCAGGTGGTAGACGGCGTGCAGTTCGCGGCCCTTGTCGTTCGGGTAGTGGACGCCGCTGACGCCGGTGCACAGCTCGAAGCGCAGGGCCGGGTCGTCGCGCAGGACGCGGGCGACGCGGACCAGGTGCTCGCGTTCGATGTGGAAGGTCAGCTCGTCGCGGTCGACGACCGTCTTCTCGATGGCGTTCCCGGGCAGCAGTCCCTGTTCCTCCAGGGCGCCCTCGAGTTCGTCGGCGACCTCGTCGAACCAGCCGCCGTAGGGGCGGGTGGCCGGTCCCGGGAGCCGGACCGAGCGCACGAGGCCGCCGTAGCCGGAGGTGTCGCCGCCGTTGCCGGCGCCGAACATGCCGCGCTGGACGCGGATCTCCTCGCCGCCCTGGCCGGGCCGGCCGGGGAGGTTGGCCGCGGCGAGGTCCTTCTCGGGGTTCACCCCGTTCGCGGAACCGTTCGCGGACCCGTTCGCCGGACCCTTCGCGGACCCGTTCGCGCCCTGGGTGCCGTTCTTCGCGTCGCTCACCGCAGCAGCCCCTTCATCTCGATCGTGGGCAGGGCCTTCAGCGCCGCTTCCTCCGCCTCCCGGGCCGCTTCCTCCGCGTTCACGCCGAGCTTGGAGGACTGGATCTTCTGGTGGAGCTTGAGGATCGCGTCCATGAGCATCTCGGGCCGGGGCGGACAGCCGGGGAGGTAGATGTCGACCGGGACGATGTGGTCGACGCCCTGCACGATCGCGTAGTTGTTGAACATGCCGCCCGAGGAGGCGCAGACGCCCATGGAGATCACCCACTTGGGGTTGGGCATCTGGTCGTAGACCTGCCGCAGGACGGGCGCCATCTTCTGGCTGACCCGGCCGGCCACGATCATCAGGTCGGCCTGGCGCGGCGAGCCGCGGAAGACCTCCATGCCGAAGCGGGCGAGGTCGTAGCGGCCGGCGCCGGTGGTCATCATCTCGATGGCGCAGCAGGCGAGGCCGAAGGTGGCCGGGAAGACGGACGCCTTGCGCACCCAGCCCGCGGCCTGCTCGACGGTGGTGAGCAGGAAGCCGCTCGGCAGCTTTTCTTCGAGTCCCATGTCAAAGGCCCCTCAGTCCCATTCCAGGCCGCCGCGCCGCCATACGTACGCGTACGCGACGAAGACGGTGAGCACGAAGAGCAGCATCTCCACGAGCCCGAAGATCCCCAGGGCGTCGAAGGTGACGGCCCAGGGGTAGAGGAAGACGATCTCGATGTCGAAGACGATGAAGAGCATCGCCGTCAGGTAGTACTTGATGGGGAAGCGCCCGCCGCCGGCCGGCGTGGGGGTCGGCTCGATGCCGCACTCGTAGGCTTCGAGTTTGGCGCGGTTGTACCGCTTCGGACCGATCAGCGTGGCCATGACCACGGAGAAGATCGCAAAGCCTGCCCCGAGGGCTCCCAGTACGAGGATGGGCGCATACGCGTTCACCGCTCCTCGCTCCTCTCAGTCGGCACTGACTGCTGGCGGATCACTGGGCTCACGCGCCTCACCGGTCCCACGAACCCCGCTCGTCCCGGGCGAAGATCGAGAACATGTGAAGCAGGTCACAAGCCCGATTGCCTCGCATCTTATGCCTGTCGCTCTGTGATCTGCGACACGGGGTATCGCACAAGCTTTGTGATCTCCACCACCTGACGAAGGATCATGAAGTCGGATGATGGGTGATCTACACACCGGAAGCGTTCAGTTGATCACCAGAAGTGACATTCCTACTTATCAGCGCAGGCTAGAGGGGTCGTCTCAATATCAAGAGAGTTCGCCTGCATGCAAATTGGTGCTGAGCGCAGGCATCTGATAATGGAGCCCGTTCACATCCCGGAGCGGACTCCGGGGCGGGTGTGAACGCGGATCCCCCCGCGTGCACGCGTTCACGAAGTCCGCACGCGCCGGACGCCGGAGTTCCACCGGCCGTTCCGTGACCTCCGTCACATCCATGAGAGGGCGATGAGAACCGGGCTTGGCCAACGACCCCAACCGATGGTAGGTGCGGGGCAATTCGGACGTAATGATCAAAGACCGTGATCAAGAGCATGATCACGACGGTCCGCAATGTCCGTTACGGCGTCAATAAAGGGCGACACGCCCGGGTTTCCAGGTCTCGATTGAGCAACTGTGGCGCACGACACGTTTCTTGAAGATATGAAGGAGCCCCTGGTACCGGTTGTTCCCATGTCCCACACCGCTCACATACGCAGCCACCGGAAGCCCCGCCGCAGCGCGTCGACCCTCGCCGTGCGGGCCGGAGTTGCCGGTGGCGTCCTCAGCACCCTGGCAGTCGCCGGGGCGTCCGGGTCGGCGAACGCGGCCGAGCCGGTGACGCAGACCCTCGAACTGCCCACCCTGACGGCCGACCTGGCCGCTCAGGCGGCCCAGTCCGCGGACGCGACCGAGCAGGCCGCCGCGAACTACCAGCTGCAGGCGGAGCGTGACGCGGCCGCCGCCAAGGCCGCGAAGCAGGCCGAGGCGGACCTCGCCGAGGCCAAGAAGAAGGCGGCCGAGGCCAAGAAGAAGGCCGAGGAGGAAGCCCGCAAGGAGGCCGCCGCCCGCGCGTCGCGCACCGCGGCGCGGACCACGCTCTCCACCACCTCGGCCGACACCGGCACCACCACTCTCGGCGGCGGCACCGGCACGGAGGCCGGCACCGGCACCGGCACGTCCACGGCCACCGGATCGGCCGCGACGATCGTCGACTTCGTCAAGTCCCAGGTCGGCAAGGCGTACGTCCCCGGCGCCACCGGCCCGTCCGCCTACGACTGCTCCGGCCTGGTGCAGACGGCCTTCAGGCAGATCAACGTCAGCCTGCCGCGCGTGTCGCAGGACCAGTCGACCGCCGGCACCCAGGTCTCGCTGAGCAACCTCCAGCCGGGCGACATCCTGTACTGGGGCCCCGCGGGCAGCGCGTACCACGTGGCGGTGTACGTCGGCGGCGGCATGTTCGTGGGCGCGCAGAACTCCTCCACCGGTGTCGTGGAGCGCCCGCTGTCCTACGACCCGCCCACCGGCGCCGTACGGGTGCTCTGAGCGCACTCCGCGCCCTCTTGCGCGTCTACAGGGCCGCTGCCCCCGGGCAGCGGCCCTCGCGCGTTCCCTGCCATGCTCTGCTCGGGCCGCCGTCCGGTGGTCCGCGTCCGGGCGAAGGAGTCCACGCGATGCCACGCGTGTTCGTACAGGGAAATCCCGCCGACCACTACCCGCGCTACGCCCCCGAGGCGGGGCGTGGCGCGGTGCGGCGCATCACCGAGGTCGGCGAGGAGGTGCTGCACAAGCCGTGCCGGGACGTCACGGAGTTCGGACCCGACCTCGCGGCGCTGATCGACGACATGTTCCGCACGATGTACGTCGCCGACGGAGCGGGGCTGGCGGCGAATCAGGTCGGCCTCGGGCTGCGGCTGTTCGTGTACGACTGCCCGGACGACGACGGTGTCCGGCATGTCGGACACATCGTCAACCCGGTGCTCGAAACGCCCACCGGTGAGCGACGGCTGCTGGAGGAGGGCGAGGGCTGTCTGTCGGTGCCCGGCGCCGTGATGGCCGTACCGCGGCCGGACCGGGCCGTCGTGCGCGGGCAGGACCGGGACGGCCGGCCGGTCGTCGTCGAGGGCACCGGGTACTTCGCCCGCTGCCTCGCCCACGAGACCGACCACACCAACGGCCACCTCTACCTGGACCGGCTGTCCAAGCGGGAACGGAAGGACGCGCTGCAGCAGATGACGGACCGCCGGGACGAGGTGTACGCCCGCCGGGCCGCCAAGGAGACCGCTTTCGGCGCCTGACCCCTCGCGCGCACGGTGGCGCCGGACGCCCCTCGGCGGGCTCCGGCGCCGTCCTGCCCCGGTGGCCGTCAGGCCTTCGGGGTCACCTTGGTCAGGCCGTTGATGATGCGGTCCATGGCGTCGCCGCCCGTGGGGTCGGTGAGGTTGGCGAGGAGCTTGAGGGTGAACTTCATCAGCAGCGGGTGGGTCAGGCCGCGCTGGGCGGCGATCTGCATGACCTTCGGGTTGCCGATGAGCTTCACGAAGGCGCGGCCGAGGGTGTAGTAGCCGCCGTAGGTGTCCTTGAGGACGCGCGGGTAGCGCTGGAGGGCGGTCTCGCGCTGGGCGGGCGTGGCGCGCGCGTGGGCCTGCACGATGACGTCGGCGGCGATCTGGCCGGATTCCATGGCGTAGGCGATGCCCTCGCCGTTGAAGGGGTTCACCAGGCCGCCGGCGTCTCCGACGAGCAGCAGGCCCTTGGTGTAGTGCGGCTGGCGGTTGAAGGCCATGGGGAGGGCGGCGCCGCGGATCGGGCCGGTCATGTTCTCCGGGGTGTAGCCCCAGTCCTCCGGCATGGAGGCGCACCAGGCCTTGAGCACCTCGCGCCAGTCCAGCTCCTTGAAGGAGTCGGAGGTGTTGAGCACGCCGAGGCCCACGTTCGAGGTGCCGTCGCCCATGCCGAAGATCCAGCCGTAGCCGGGCAGCAGCCGGTCCTGGGGGCCGCGGCGGTCCCACAGCTCCAGCCAGGACTCCAGGTAGTCGTCCTCGTGGCGCGGGCTTTCGAAGTACGTGCGCACCGCGACGCCCATCGGGCGGTCCTCGCGGCGGTGCAGGCCCATGGCGAGGGACAGCCGGGTGGAGTTGCCGTCGGCGGCGACGACCAGCGGCGCGTGGAAGGCGACCTCGCGCTTGTCCTCGCCGAGCTTGGCGGTGACGCCGGTGATGCGGCCGGTGCGGTCGTCCACGATCGGGCCGCTGACGTTGCAGCGCTCGTACAGCCGCGCCCCCGCCTTCTGGGCGTTGCGGGCGAGCTGCTCGTCGAAGTCGTCGCGCTTGCGGACCAGGCCGTAGTCCGGGAAGGAGGCGAGGTCCGGCCAGTCGAGCTGGAGGCGGACGCCGCCGCCGATGATGCGCAGCCCCTTGTTGCGCAGCCAGCCGGCCTCCTCGGAGATGTCGATCCCCATGGCGACGAGCTGCTTGACGGCGCGCGGGGTGAGGCCGTCGCCGCACACCTTCTCGCGCGGGAACTCGGTCTTCTCCAGGAGCAGGACGTCGAGTCCGGCCTTGGCGAGGTGGTACGCGGTCGTGGAGCCGGCCGGCCCCGCGCCCACGACGATCACGTCGGCGGTGTTCTCGGAGAGCGGCTCGGTCACGACGGTCACGGCGGGATCTCCCCAAGGTCGAATGGTGTGTGTGCCGGCCGGCACGGGGACATGGGCAGTCTATTCAGCGCGGTTGGCCCTCCGGCCGAAGGGCCACCCAACGGCCGTCACTCTCCGTGTCCATCTGTCACGGAAAGGCACCGACGCCTTCCGGGCGGCACCGCCCGGAGTTACCCTGCCAGTACCGCTGGGGGTGACATCTGTGCACATACCACCCAAGACACCCGAAGTGCGCGTCCCGCGTCTGGTCGGCCTGATGGCCGTGGACGCGCGCGAGACCGCCCGGGCCCGGGGCCTGTGGCTGGACGCGCCGGACCGCCCGGACTTCCACCTCGCCGTCGTGGACTACGTCGTACGCCAGCATCCGCAGCCCGGGACCGAAGTGCCCCGGGACTCGAAGGTGTACGTGTGGTTCGGCTTCGCCGAGGGCGAGGGCGGCGGGGGCGTGCGCGAGCCGCGCGTGCCGGGACCGCCGCGCGGGGGCCTGCGGCGGGAGCTGGACCGGCCGCACGACCCGTACGAGGTGGCCGGGATCAGCTCTCCTTGACGCCCGGGTCCTCCTTGAAGCCCCGGTGCAGTGCCACCACGCCGCCGGTGAGGTTGCGCCAGGCGACCTTCGACCAGCCCGCCTTGCGCAGGCGCTCGGCGAGGCCCGGCTGGTCGGGCCAGGCCCGGATGGACTCGGCGAGGTAGACGTACGCGTCCGGGTTCGAGGAGACGGCGCGGGCGACCGGCGGCAGCGCGCGCATCAGGTACTCGGTGTAGACGGTGCGGAACGGCGCCCAGGTCGGGTGCGAGAACTCGCAGATCACCACGCGTCCGCCGGGGCGGGTGACGCGGTACATCTCGCGCAGGGCCGCGTCCGTGTCCTGGACGTTGCGCAGCCCGAAGGAGATCGTCACCGCGTCGAAGGTGTCGTCCTTGAACGGCAGCCTCGTCGCGTCGCCCGCGGTGAACGGCAGCCAGGTGTGCTTCTTCTTGCCGACCTGGAGCATGCCCAGGGAGAAGTCGCAGGGGACGACGTACGCGCCGGTCCGGGTGAAGGGGAGGGAGGAGGTGGCCGTGCCGGCGGCGAGGTCCAGGACCTTCTGCGCAGGGCGGGCGTCGACGGCGTTCGCCACCTCCCTGCGCCAGCGCCGGTCCTGCCCCAGCGACAGCACGTCGTTCGTCAGGTCGTACCGTTCCGCCACGTCGTCGAACATCGAGGCGACTTCGTGCGGCTGCTTGTTCAGGGAAGCGCGGGTCACCCGCCCATTGTTGCAGCCGGGTCCGGCGGCGAAGCGGCAGGGCGCGGCCCGCGCGGACGCTCAGCGTCGGCGGAAGACCAGCCGGCCGGAGAGCACCGTCGCCACGCACGTCCCGGCTCCCCGAGCGGCCGGTTCCGACTCGTCCCCGGCGTCGAAGACGGCGAAGTGG
>NZ_JACBWZ010001320.1 GCF_013870595.1 Streptomyces sp. WELS2
GTCCCCGGGGTGCGCGGCCAGTGCCAGGCCCAGTTCGGCGCCGTCGAGCAGGGCCAGGTTCGCGCCCTCGCCCGCGAACGGGGACATCAGATGGGCGGCGTCCCCGAGCAGGGTCACCCCGGGCACCCGTTCCCAGCGGTGCCCCACCGGCAGCGCGTGGATCCGGCGGGGCACCAGCGCCCCGTCCGCGTCCCCGACCAGCGCCCGCAGCCGTTCGTCCCAGCCGCCGAACTCCTTGAGCACGGCCGCCTTCGCCGCCTCGGTGTCGGTGAAGTCGATGCCGTCCAGCCAGTCCTCCGGTGCGGTCACGGCGGTGTACACGTGCAGGCTTCCGTCGGGTTCGCGGTGCGCGAGGAAGCCGCGGCCCGGGCCGAGCGCGAAGAGCATGCCGCCGCCGGCCACCTCCGCGCTCACCGGGTGGCGCCGGTCCGCCTCCCGCAGATCCGCCTCCACGAACGACACGCCCGTGTACGCGGGCCGGGCGGTGGAGACCAGGGAGCGGACCCGGGACCAGGCGCCGTCCGCGCCGACCAGCACGTCGGTGGTGAACTCGGAGCCGTCCGCGAGCGTCACCCGGTGCCGTCCGCCGTCCAGCGGGCGGGCGCCGACGACCTTGGCGCCCCACCGGACGGTGCCCGCGGGCAGCGAACCGAGCAGCAGCTCGCGCAGGTCGCCCCGGTCTATCTCGGGACGCCCGCCCGTGCCGTCGTCGGGCCGCGCGAGCCGGACGGTGCCGTCCTGTCCGAGCACCCGGACGGCCTGGCCGCCGGCGTGGACGCGGGCGAGGAACCGCTCGTGCAGGCCGGCGGCCCGCAGCGCCTCCTGGCCGGAGTCGTCGTGGATGTCGAGCATGCCGCCCTGGGCCCGGGCCTCCGGCGACGGATCCAGATCGAACAGCGCGGCTTCGATGCCGTGCACACGCAGCACCCGGGCGAGGGCGAGCCCGCCGAGGCCCGCGCCGACGACGGCTACGGGGTGGTGGGGCAGGGGTGCGGTGGTCATGGGGCCTCCTGGCCTTCGGTCGGTACGGCGGTCCGCTCGATGCCGGTGATCAGGGCCTGGAAGGCCCACGACAGGCGGGCCTCGGGGGTGCCGGACAGCAGTGCCCCGGCGTCGGCGGCGAGGTGCGGATGGGTGGCGGCGG
>NZ_JACBWZ010001321.1 GCF_013870595.1 Streptomyces sp. WELS2
AAGAAGATCGCCGAGGGCACCGGTTCGCTGGTGCTGGACGTCAAGGTGGGCTCGGGCGGCGCGTTCGGCCGCCACGGCCCGGCCGGCCAGGTCGTCCACGCACAGCGCGTCCACCTCGGCGATGCCCTGGACCAGTCCGTACCCGTACCGGTCGCGCCGGATCACCGAGTCCGGGCGCTCCCCGAGACGCAGGATCCTGCGCAGCCGGTACACGTAGACGGGTACGACATTGCCGTCCGGCATCTCCCTGCCCCAGACGTCCTCCAGCAGGCGTGCCCGGCTGACGGAACGGGTCGGGCTCAGGGCGAGTGCCGCCAGCACGGCCTGCTGCCGCACGGGGCCGACGTCCAGGGGCCGGCCCGCGAGCGTCGCCCGGAGCGGACCGAGTACCGACACCCGCAGCCAGGGGCCGGACGCGGCGCCGTCACCACGGGCGACGGTGTTCCCCGGCACCGGCCGGCGCGGTCCCTGGCCCGGGATGACCAGACCGCAGTCGAAGGCGTGCACGATGGCGGCGGCCCGGTCGCGCAGCCCCAGTTTCCCCAGCACATGGCCGAGCCGTTCGGCCACCACTGGTTCGGGCAGGAGCAGGGCGGCGGCGATCTCGGCGTCCCCCAGGCCGCAGCCGAGCGCGTAGAGCACTTCGCGTTCCTCGGCGGTGAGACCTGTGACGCCCCGGTCGCACCGCCCGGCGGTCGTCGTCGGCATGGCCACTCCCCGTTCTCGGGACCGGTCGATCCCCTCGTCCCGGTCGCTGGCGTCGATGTGGTCGAGACTGGCCGTCGTGCAGGAAATGTGGACAGAGCATTCAACCGGTCATATGTGACCGGTGCCCGCGCTAGAGTCCCGGCCTGCGGAAACGGACGACTTCAAGGGGGAAGGGCCATGGCCTGTGGCCGGTGAGTTCGGCGCGGTGCTGCGCCGGCTGCGTGAGAAGGCGGGACTGACCCAGGACGAGCTGGAGCGGCGTTCCGGTGTCAGTGTGAGCACCATCCGCGGCCTGGAGACCGGCAAGCGCGGCAACCCGCGGATGACCACGGTGCAGCAGCTGGCCGACGCGCTCGCCCTGCGCAGCGAGGACCGCGAGGAGTTACTCCGTGCCGCCGTTTCCTCGCGCCGTTCCCCGCGCCCCTTCGGGGCGGC
>NZ_JACBWZ010001322.1 GCF_013870595.1 Streptomyces sp. WELS2
TGCGGCAACTCGTCACGGACGCGGAGGCGTTCCTCGCCCCCTCCCCCCGGCACCCGTGGTACGCGGGCGCCGTCCTGCTCGCCGGGCGCGGCGACACGGTGGCCCTGCACGAGCCGATCGGCATGGCGGTGCGCTACTCCGCGTACGACGAGAAGACGGACACCGGCGTCGAGTTGCCGCCCGACCGGCAGCTCCCGATGACCCGGGACACCGTGTTCGACCTGGCCTCGGTCTCCAAGCTGTTCACGTCGCTCCTCGCCGTGCAGCAGATCGAGCGGGGCGCGCTGGACCTCGAGGGCACGGTCGCCTCGTATCTGCCGGACTTCGGCCGCGCGGGCAAACAGCAGGTGACGATCCGTCACCTGCTGACGCACACCTCGGGCCTGCGGGCCTGGCTGCCGCTGTACACGGCGCCCGCCCGCGAGGACAAGCTCCGGCTCGTCTGGGACGAGGCACCCCTCACCCCGCCGGGCTCCGCGTACCTGTACTCGGACCTGAACATGATCACGCTGGGGCTGGTCCTGGAGACGGTCACCGGCCGCCCGCTCGACGCGCTGCTGTACGAGGAGGTCACCGGACCGCTCGGCCTGGACGGCACCCGCTACCGCCCGCCAGCCTCCTGGAAGCCGCGGATCGCGGCCACCGAGGACGCCCGCAAGCCGTGGTCCGGGCTGGACCGCGGGCTGGTGTGGGGCGAGGTGCACGACGAGAACGCCTACGGCCTGGGCGGTGTCGCGGGCCACGCCGGGGTGTTCTCCCGCGCCTGGGACCTGGCGGTCCTCGGCCGGACCCTGCTCAATGGCGGCCGTTACGGCCGGACCCGGATCCTGCGGCCGGAGTCGGTGGAGCTGATGTTCACCGACTTCAACACGGCCTTCCCCGGCGACGCGCACGGCCTCGGCTTCGAGCTGTACCAGCACTGGTACATGGGGGCGATGGCCACTCCGCGCACGGCCGGCCACACCGGCTTCACCGGCACCTCGCTCGTGCTGGACCCCACGACCGACTCGTTCCTGGTCGTGCTCGGCAACTCCGTGCACCCGGTGCGCACCTGGCGCTCCGGTTCCGCTCCCCGGGTGGCGGCCGGCAACCTCTCCTCGGCCTGGGCGACGGTCCTGAAGCCGGGGATCGGCACGGT
>NZ_JACBWZ010001323.1 GCF_013870595.1 Streptomyces sp. WELS2
TCGCCGAGCTGTGCCGGGTCGGGGACTCGGGCGCCTGGGTGCTGGACCGGCCCGACGGCCGGTACCACGCGCTGTTCGGCGCCAAAACGGCCTCCGACTCCCCGCTGGTCTCCAATGTGGTCACCCCGCTCCCGCACGTGCCCGACCCGCTGGAGCGGACTGTGGTACGGCTGGAGGCCCCGCACACCCTGCTGGTCGGCACCGACGGCTTCGGCGACCCGCTGGGTGACGGCGACGGCCAGGTGGGCGCCCTGTTCGCTCGTCAGCTGGCCACGCCCGTCCCCCCACCGTGGTTCGCCCATCTCCTCGACTTCTCGCGGGAGACCTTCGACGACGACCGCACCCTGCTGGCGGTCTGGCCGCACCCGGGGGCACCGGCGACATGAGCACTTCCCGTGCACCCGTGGTCGAGCACAGCACGCTCACCCTGGGCCGCCTCCTCGGGCAGGGCGGCCAGGGCAGCGTGCACCAGGTCCTCAACAAGAGGATCAACACGTCGGTGAAAGGCGGCTGGGACGTCGTCTACAAGGAGTACGCCCCCGCTGTCCTGCCCGCTCTCGACTCCTCGGCCCTGACCGCGCAGGTGGCGCTGCCCGCCTCGATGAGCACCGCGGAGGGCCGGTGGCTGTGCGAGAAGACGGCCTGGCCCGCGGCCGTGGTGGAGCGCGCCGGTCGTCCCTGCGGGCTGCTCATGCGGCTGGTGCCCGACCGTTTCCAGTTCACCTATCGGACTCTGGGCGGTGCCTCCCGGGGCGACCGGCGCCTGGCGAACCTGGAGTTCCTCCTCAACGACGACGCCTACGTGGCCGGCGTCGGCCTGCGCGTCAGCGAACGCGACCGCTTACTGCTCCTCGCGGACCTGGCGGCCACCCTCACCCGGCTGCACCGGATCGGCATCGCGGTCGGTGACCTCTCGCCCAAGAACCTTCTCTTCACCACCGCTCGCCGCCCCGAGTGCTTCCTCGTCGACTGCGACGCCATGCGGCTGCGCGGCGCGAGCGCGCTGCCCCAGGCCGAGACGCCCGACTGGCAGATCCCGGCGGGCGAGGAGAAGGCGACCCCGTTCAGCGACAGCTACAAACTGGCCCTGCTCGCCGTCCGCCTTTTCGCCCGCGAGCAGACGGCCACCGACCCGGC
>NZ_JACBWZ010001324.1 GCF_013870595.1 Streptomyces sp. WELS2
CGCGTCGAGTTCCGCGCCCCGGACTCCTCGACCCGGCCCGCGAAGGCTGTGTGGTGCCCGCGCTCGGCGACCGCACGGACACCTTCATGGACTCCTTCCGGCGGGTCCGCGCGAACCACCCGGGCGTGCGGACGGCGACCGTGCTCGGCAGCGTCGACCAGACGGTGATCAACGCAACGGGCGGGGCCTTTGGACCGTACGAGGGGGCGTACATCACCGGCTGGTACCCGGCCGCCTCCGATCCGCGCTGGGCCCCGATGAGGAAGGTGATCAGCGAGGCGGCCTTCGACGACGACCGCATCGACCCCGCCGACGCCGGGGTGCAGACCACCTGGATCGCCTACACGGTGCTCCGGGCCGTCCTGGAGAAGATCGGCGACGGCGAGGTGAGCGCCGACACGGTGCGGCGCACCCTCAACGACGGGCTGCGGGTCTCCACCGGCGGCCTCACCCCGACCCTGAGCTGGCCCTACGCGGGCCGGCTCGCCGGGGTCGGCTTCCCGCGGCTGGTCAACGCCGACGTCACCCTCCAGGTGGTCCGGGACGGCAGGCTGGTCGCGGCCAAGGAGCACGCCGGCGACAGGAACGGGGTCGCCGACATGACCCCGGTCCTGGCGCGGGCCGAGGTGCCCTGACGGGCCCCGGCGCCGGGGCCCGCCGGGGGCGTCACAGCTGGGTCGGCTGGCGTTCGGTCAGGCCGTACTGCCGGGCGATCGCGTTCCACAGCGGGGCCGCCTTGCCCTTCTGCTCGCTCGCGGTCTTGCTCTCCCGGTTGCCCGCCTGGGTCTCGCCGGTGGCGCGCGCCTGCCCCTTGTGGCAGCCCTTGTGGCCCTTGACCTGGTCGGCCCAGGCCGCGTAGTGGCTGTCGGCCGCGGCGGACGCCTGCCAGGCCCGGGTCAGCGCGTCCCTGAGGTGGCCCTGGGAGTGCAGCTTGTCCGTGGGCAGCTTGTTCAGCCGGGTGACCAGCTCGCCGCGCTGCCGGGCCGCGTCCCGCAGATCGGCCGCGGCCCGCTCGAGGTTGTCGCACTTGCGGACGTCGGCCACCGCCTGGATCACCGCGGCCCGGCTGCTGCCGCTGTCCGCGAGCAGCTTGTCCAGCTCCACCGCCTGCTGCCGGGCGGGGTCGGCGCTG
>NZ_JACBWZ010001325.1 GCF_013870595.1 Streptomyces sp. WELS2
CGCCAGCGGATGCTCGCTGGGGCGCTCGGCGGCCGCCGCGAGGCGCAGCAGCCCGTCCGCGTCGACGCCGGAGCCGGTCAGCGGCCGTACGTCGGTGACGCGCGGGGTGCCCTCGGTGAGGGTGCCGGTCTTGTCGAACGCCACCGCGTCCACCTGGCCCAGCCGCTCCATCACCACGGCCGACTTGACGAGGACCCCGTGCCGTCCGGCGTTGGCGATGGCCGACAGCAGCGGCGGCATGGTGGCCAGCACCACCGCGCACGGCGAGGCGACGATCATGAAGGTCATGGCCCGCAGCAGCGCGCCGGTGAGGTCGTCGCCGAGGGCGAGGGGGACGAGGAACACCGCTACGGTCGCCGCCACCATGCCCAGTGAGTAGCGCTGTTCGACCTTCTCGATGAACAGCTGCGTCGGCGCCTTGGTCTCCGACGCCTCCTCGACCATGCGCACGATCCGGGCGATGACCGTCTCGGACGCGTCCCGCTCGACCCGGACGCGCAGGGCGCCGGTGCCGTTGAGGGTTCCGGCGAAGACCTCGTCGCCCCGCTCCTTGGTCACCGGGAGCGGCTCACCGGTGATGGTGGCCTGGTCGACGTCGCTGCGCCCGTGCAGCACCCGGCCGTCGGCGCCCACGCGCTCCCCGGGCCGTACGAGAATGACGTCGCCGACGGCCAGGTCCGCGACGGCGACCGCCGCCTCGGACTCGCCGGGGCCCAGGCGCGTGGCCGTGGCGGGCGCGAGGTCGAGCAGTCCGCGTACGGAGTCGGCGGTGCGGGCGGTGGCCAGGGCCTCCAGCGCGCCGGAGGTGGTGAAGATGACGATCAGCAGCGCGCCGTCCATGACCTGCCCGATCGCCGCCGCCCCGAGCGCGGCCACGACCATCAGCAGATCGACGTCGAGGCTCTTCTCCCGCAGGGCGCACAGGCCCGCCCAGCCGGGCTCCCAGCCGCCGGCCGCGTAGGTGAGCGCGTACAGCGGGCCCCAGGTCCAGGCCGGGGCGCCGGTCAGGTGCAGGGGCAGCGCGAGCAGGAAGCAGACGGTGGCCGTGGCCGCCCAGCGGGCCTCGGGCAGGGACAGGAAGGGGGTGCGGCGTCTGTACCCCTGCACGGATCCGGAGCCGGATCGGCCGA
>NZ_JACBWZ010001326.1 GCF_013870595.1 Streptomyces sp. WELS2
GCAGTGGCAGTCGATCCGCCGGTTCTTCGCCGTGCTGGCCGGGCTCGCGCACCTACCTCGGAGTGTGGAGGAGCTGACGGCGCGGCACGTGGAGCGGTACCGGATGAAGCGCCTGGAGTCGTGCTCGCCGGGGACTGCGGCCAAGCAGGTGCAGGACCTGCTCCTGCTGTTGCGGGCCCTGCCCGACCCGAGCAGGCTCGGGGCCGACCTGAGCGCGTACATGGCCCAGCGCCGGCATGGCGTGGATGCGCAGGCCCGCTCCCTGCCGGGCTACTCCGACCGTGAGTTCCAGGCCGTGATGTCGGCCGCGCGCCGGGACGTGGCCGCGATCCGCGACCGCCTGGCGGCCGGGGAGGACCTGCTCGCGCGCTACCGCGCCGACCGGGGCGCGCTCGGCACGGCGGAGCGGGAGCTGGCGGCGCGGTCGGAGGCGATGGCCGAGTGCGGGCGACCGCAGGTCGACTACCGCGGCCTGGCCGTCGGCCAGTACCCGGGGGCGATGTACGAGCAGGCCCGCCGGCTGTTCGTCGTGGACGACGACCTGGCCCCGCTGATGGTCTACGCAGCCGGGCTGACCGGGAGGAACCCCGAGACGTTGAAGGACCTGCCCGCCGAGCACGAGGTCCTCGAAGGTGCGGCGGTGGCGCTGACCCTGGTCAAGCGCCGCCGGGGCAAGACCAACACCTTCTCCCAGGTGCACTGGAGCGTGGCCGCGGACCCGGCCCGGCACCTGGGCTCGGCCGGCTCGTTCTACCTGCTGCTGCACCGGTTGATGGCCCGCAGCAGGGAGTTTTCGGGGACGGGCTCGTTGTGCTCGATCTGGGCCGGCAACGGCCGGGGCGCGGTCCTGCACGCCGCGACCGGCGGGCACGTGGGGCCGTTCGACGCCGAGCTGGCCCGCAAGCTGAACCTGGGCGGCGCGGCACGGCTTGACCGACGACGAGGGCGAGCCGCTGCAGCTGCGGTTGACACGGATGAAGCGAACGGTGGAGATCCGGACCGCCAAGCAGGCCGGCGGGCACCTGCCGTCGGTGCGGTTCACGAACACCGCGCAGACATCCTTCGCCCACTATCTGCGCGGGGACCCGTTCACGACCGAGTGGGCCGCGGGCGTCCTGACCGAGG
>NZ_JACBWZ010001327.1 GCF_013870595.1 Streptomyces sp. WELS2
GCGGGAGCATGCCGCGCTGCCCGCCGTCTCCGGGGCGGCGCCGGACGGCGAACGGCGAAGCGACACGGAGACGACACCGGCGGCGGAGCGGGAAGAGAGCGGGAAGGCGGTCGGGGACGGCCGGGAGCAGAGCGGTAAGGAGCAAGGGGAAGGCCGGGAGCAGAGCGGGAAGGACGGCGGGGACGGGCGGGAGCGGACCGGGGAGACGCGGGCTCCCGCCGCGAGCAAGGAGGAGTCCGCGGCACGGAACCGCCCGGGGGCGGCCGAAGCCGCCGTCGCCGGACAGCAGCCGCGGCAGCAGGACAAGGACGGCCGGAAGCAGCCCACCGGCTCCCCGACGGCCCCGGGCACGGACGTCCGGCTTCCGGGACCGTTCAGCACCCTCGAGGGCAGACGCGACCAGGACCTCGACGGCCCCGAGGAGAGGACCGGCGAGGATCCCTTCGGCTCCGGCAGCGAGTCGGAGGTCGACGTCGGGGGCGGGGAGCCGAGCGCCTGGGACGTCAGGCTCCGCCCCGAGGACTTCCTGCCGGCGCAGGACCTCGACGTGTCCGCCGTACCGACGGCGGACACGCTCGATCCCGGCACGTCCGCGTCGGCGCCGGTCCCGTCCTTCCCCGCCCCGCCGCCGACCAGGGCCGAGCAGGTCCAGGCCGAGCGCGACGCGGAGGAGGCGGAGGACGGGCCGGAGGAGGAGATTGCCGCGACCGGCCCGGGGGACGAAACCGGATTGTCCGCGCCGGAGACCGAGGGCGGTCCGGACGGCGCGAGGTCGCCCGTACCCGCGATGGAACAGACCACCGCGACCCCGCCCGCCCCCGGGACCCGTGACCCCAAGAGCGGAGACGACCCCAAGGCGGGCCCCGTCACCGCGCAGACCACCGTGCAACAGGCGCCGGGCCGGGCCGGCGGGGCCTCCGAAGGCGGCGGAGCGGTGGGGGAGACGGCCGCGAAGGAGGAGAAGGGCACCGCCGCCGGTGACAAAGGGGTCGTCGGCCAGGAGAAGGAGTCACCGAAGGCGACCGGCGGCCGGTCGGCGCAGAAGGACGCAGAGGCCGAGGAGGCGGATGCGGGGGCCGGGTCCGCGGCACGGGGGACAGCGGGCGCGCAGGGCGCCGG
>NZ_JACBWZ010001328.1 GCF_013870595.1 Streptomyces sp. WELS2
GACGTCGTTGCGGGGCAGCCAGACGGGCGTCTTCACCGGCATCTGGGCATCCGGCTACGGCGACCAGGCACCCGCCGACGCCGAGGGATATCTCGGTACGGGCGCCGCGACCAGCGTGACCTCCGGCCGGATCGCCTATCTGCTGGGACTGGAAGGCGCGGCGGTCTCCCTGGACACCGCCTGCTCGTCCTCGCTGGTGGCGATCCACCTGGCCGCTCAGGCGCTGCGCTCGGGAGAGTGCTCGCTGGCCCTGGCCGGCGGGGTGACCGTGATGGCGACCCCGCTGGGGTTCACCGAGTTCTCGCGCCAGCGCGGCCTGGCCCCCGACGGCAGGGTGAAGGCGTTCGCCGAGGCGGCCGACGGTACGGCGTGGGCCGAGGGCGCGGGGTTGGTGCTGCTGGAGCGGTTGTCGGACGCCCGTCGCAACGGTCACCGGGTGCTGGCGGTCGTCCGGGGTTCTGCGGTGAACCAGGACGGCACCTCCAACGGCCTCGGGGCGCCGAACGGTCCGTCGCAGGAGCGGGTGATCCGGCAGGCGCTGGCGAACGCGGGACTCTCGACGGCGGACGTGGACGCGGTCGAAGCGCACGGCACCGGCACCACGCTCGGCGATCCCATCGAGGCGCAGGCACTCCTGGCGACCTACGGTCAGGGGCGGGACGAGCCGTTGTGGCTGGGGTCGGTGAAGTCGAACATCGGGCACACGCAGGCCGCGGCCGGTGTCGCCGGTGTGATCAAGATGGTGATGGCGATGCGGCACGGGCAACTGCCGCCGACCCTGCATGTCGACACGCCGACCTCACACGTCGACTGGGAGTCCGGAAACATCCGGCTGCTCACCGAGGCCCGGCCCTGGCCCGACAACGGCCACCCGCGTCGCGCTGGCGTCTCGGCGTTCGGCATCAGCGGTACGAACGCGCACGTGGTGATCGAGGCGGCTGCCGAGGAGCGGGCCGGGGTTTCGGCGGGATCCGCGGGCGGGGTGGTGCCGTGGGTGCTGTCGGCCAGGTCCGAGGCCGCGTTGCGGGAGCAGGCGCGCCGGCTGGGGGCCTTCACCGCCGTACATCCCGAGGTGAGCCCGGCGGCGGTCGGGGGCGCCCTGGCCGCCCGCACCGTG
>NZ_JACBWZ010001329.1 GCF_013870595.1 Streptomyces sp. WELS2
AACTGGTCGTCGGCCGCAACCCGGTGGTGGAGGCGCTCCGCGAGGGCGTCCCCGCCTCCACGCTCTACGTCCAGCAGTTCATCGACAACGACGAGCGCGTCCGCGAGGCCCTCCAGCTCGCCGCCGAGCGCGGCGGCATCAACCTCATGGAGGCCCCGCGCCCCGAGCTGGACCGCATGACCAACGGCCTCAACCACCAGGGCCTGGTCCTCCAGGTCCCGCCGTACGAGTACGCGCACCCGGAGGACCTGCTCGACGCCGCCGCCGAGGAGGGCGAGGACCCGCTGGTGGTCGCCCTGGACGGGGTCACCGACCCGCGCAACCTCGGCGCCGTCGTCCGCTCGGTCTCCGCCTTCGGCGGCCACGGCGTGGTCGTCCCCGAGCGCCGCTCGGCCGGCATGACCGCGGGTGCCTGGAAGACCTCCGCCGGTACGGCGGCCCGGACGCCGGTCGCCCGTGCCACCAACCTCACGCGGACCCTGGAGGCCTACAAGAAGGCCGGCCTCACGGTGGTCGGCCTGGCGGCGGACGGCGAGGTCGAACTCGGCGACCTGGAGGCGCTCGCGGGCCCGGTGGCCATCGTGGTCGGCAGCGAGGGCAAGGGCCTGTCCCGCCTGGTCGGCGAGACCTGCGACTTCCGGGTGCGCATCCCGATGCCGGGCGGCGCGGAGTCGCTCAACGCGGGCGTGGCGGCCGGGATCGTGCTCTACGAGGCCGCGCGCAGGCGGAGCTGACCGACGGCCCGGACGGGTTGAACACCCGTCCACGGCCTCACCCTTGCGGGGTGATTCGGGTGGCCGTACGGCGTTGGGCACGGCCTTGACGGGGTCCGGACACATCCGGGCGGTCAAAGCAGTGTCCTAACACCACGTCACTCGGTTAGATGAGTGTGGACACCAGAACACCCCGCACACCCACGGGGGACCGCTCGTCGGGCTTCGACGACGCTCCCGCGCTGAGCATGGTGAAGGTGCCGAGCGATCCGGCGCAGGTCATCGTCAATCACGCCAGCTTCCGCGTGCAGTTGGGCGCGTCGGCGAAGGGCACCCAGTCCCCCCGGATCACCCGGCATCTGCACGCCACCGGCCAGGAGACCGCCCGCAAGCCGGTCCTGGG
>NZ_JACBWZ010000133.1 GCF_013870595.1 Streptomyces sp. WELS2
GCCGCCGGCGTATCGCACCACTGTCCACTTCGTCCTCCCCGTACCCGGTCACACTCCCCTGTCTCCGTACTGTTGTACGGACGCAGGGGTATGCCGGATGGTTGCACGATCGTCAGCCAAACGATGCGGCGGGGGGCCTCAACGGGCCGCGCCGACCGGCTCCTCCGGCTCCGGCCGGCCGACGAAGGTCCGCCACAGCTCGGCGTACCGGCCGCCGCGGGCCAGCAGCTCCTCGTGGGTGCCGTCCTCGGCGATCCGGCCGTGGTCCATCAGCACCACCCGGTCGGCACGGGCCGCGGTGGTCAGCCGGTGGGCCACCACCAGCGTGGTACGGCGGCCCGCCAGCCGGTCGGTGGCCTGGTTGACCTGGGCCTCGGTGGCCAGGTCCAGGGCGGCCGTGGCCTCGTCCAGCAGCAGGATGTCCGGGTCGACCAGCTCGGCGCGGGCCAGGGCGATCAGCTGGCGCTGGCCCGCCGAGAGGTTACGGCCGCGCTCGGCCACCCGGTGCAAGTAGCCGCCCGGCAGCCGGGCGATCATCTCGTGCGCGCCGACCGCCCGGGCCGCCGCCTCCACCTCGGCGTCGGTGGCGTCGGGCCGGCCGTAGGCGATGGCGTCGCGGACGGTGCCCGGGAAGAGGTACGCCTCCTGCGGCACCACACCGAGCCGGTGCCGGTACGAGGTGAGGTCCAGGGCGCGCAGGTCCGTGCCGTCGACCGTGACCCGCCCGGCGGTCGGGTCGTAGAACCGCGCGACCATCTTGACCAGCGTCGACTTCCCGGCGCCCGTCTCGCCGACGAAGGCGACCGTCTGCCCGGCCGGGATCGTCAGGTCGATGCCGGTGAGGGCCTCCTCCTCGTCGCCGTAGGCGAACCGGACGCCCTCGAAGGCGATGTCGCCGCGCAGCGAGAGCACCTCGAGCGGGGCCTCGGCGCTCTTCGTGGACGTCGGCTCGCGCAGCAGCTCCTGGATGCGGCCCAGCGAGACCGTGGCCTGCTGGTAGCCGTCGAAGACCTGGGAGAGCTGCTGGACGGGCGCGAAGAACAGGTCGATGTAGAGCAGGTAGGCCACCAGGGCGCCGGTGGTCAGCGTGGCCGCCTCCACCCGGCCCGCGCCCGCGATCAGCACGGACGCCGCCGCGACCGACGACAGCAGCTGCACGAACGGGAAGTACACCGATATCAGCCACTGGCCGCGGATGCGGGCGTGCCGGTACTCGGCGCTGCGCTCGGCGAACCGCCGGCCGCCGTCCCGCTCCCGCCGGAAGGCCTGCACGATCCGCAGTCCGGCCACCGTCTCCTGGAGGTCGGCGTTGACCGCGGAGACGCGTTCGCGGGCCAGTTCGTACGCCTTCACGCTGGCCCGGCGGAAGAAGAAGGTGGCCACGGCCAGCGGGGGCAGGGTGGCGAAGACGACGAGCGCGAGCTGCACATCGAGGACCAGCAGGGCGACCATGATGCCGAAGAAGGTGACGACCGAGACGAACGCGGTGACCAGGCCCGTCTGGAGGAAGGTCGACAGGGCGTCGACGTCCGTGGTCATCCGCGTCATGATGCGGCCGGTCAGCTCGCGCTCGTAGTAGTCCAGGCCGAGCCGCTGGAGCTGCGCGAAGATCTTCAGCCGCAGGGTGTAGAGCACGCGCTCGCCGGTGCGGCCGGTCATCCGGGTCTCGGCGATCTGCGCGGCCCACTGCACCAGCACGGTCAGCAGGGCGAGCAGGGAGGCCGACCACACCGCGCCGATCGCCATCCGGGTCACGCCGGAGTCGATGCCGTGCCGGATCAGCACCGGCAGCAGCAGGCCGGCGCCCGCGTCCACGGCGACCAGTGCCAGGCTGATCATGAGCGGCGGCCAGAAGCCGCGCAGCAGGCGGCGCAGGCCGTAGGAGTCCTCGGGCAGCGTCGCGCGGCCCTCGTCGATGTCCGGGGTGTCGGTGGCCGGGGGCAGCGCCTCGACCTGGGCGAGCAGCTCGGGGGTGGCCGGGGAGCCGGAGAGCGCCTGGTCCTTCGGTTCGCGGTCGCCGGTCCACAGCCGGGGGGTCACACCCCGCTCGGCGTCGAACTCGGCGTCCAGCTCGTCGCGGACGGAGGTGTCCTCGGCGGGCGTGGCCGGGCGGGCGTGGCCCGGGGAGACACCGCCCAGCTCGTCCGGGTCGGTGAGCAGCCGGCGGTAGAGGGCCGAGCGTTCCTGGAGCTCGTCGTGGGTGCCGATGTCGGCGAGCCGGCCGCCGTCCAGCACGGCGATGCGGTCGGCGAGGTTCAGGGTGGAGCGGCGGTGCGCGATGAGCAGGGTGGTGCGGCCCCGCATCACCTGGCTCAGCGCCTCGTGGATCTCGTGCTCCACCCGGGCGTCGACGGCCGAGGTGGCGTCGTCCAGGACCAGCAGGCGGGGGTCGGTGAGCAGGGCGCGGGCGAGCGCGAGGCGCTGGCGCTGGCCGCCGGAGAGGGTCAGGCCGTGTTCGCCGACCTTGGTGTCGTAGCCGTCCGGCAGCTCGCTGATGAAACGGTCCGCCTGGGCGGCGCGGGCGGCGGCCTCGATCTCCTCGTCGGTGGCGTCCGGGCGGCCGTAGGCGATGTTGTCGCGGACGGTGTCGGAGAAGAGGAACGAATCTTCGGGCACGAGTCCGATCGCGGCCCGCAGCGAGTCCAGGGTCAGCTCGCGCACGTCGTGGCCGCCGATCAGGACGGCGCCCCGGTGGACGTCGTAGAAGCGCGGCAGGAGCAGCGAGAGGGTGGACTTGCCGGAGCCCGAGGAGCCGACGACGGCCAGGGTCTCGCCGGGCCGGATCTCGAAGCTGATCCCCTGAAGGACCGGGCGCTTCTCGTCGTAGCCGAAGCTCACGTCGTCGAACTCGACGGTCGCGGGCGCGTCGGCGGGCAGCTCCTTGGTGCCGTCCTTCAGGGCCGGCTCGGTGTCGATCAGCTCCAGTACGCGCTCGGTGCCCGCGCGGGCCTGCTGGCCGACCGTGAGGACCATGGCGAGCATCCGGACCGGGCCGACCAGCTGGGCCAGGTAGGTGGAGAAGGCCACGAAGGTGCCGAGCGTGATGTGGCCGTGCACGGCGAGCCAGCCGCCGAGGGCCAGCATGGCGACCTGGCCGAGCGCCGGGACGGCCTGGAGGGCCGGGGTGTACCTGCTGTTCAGGCGGATCGTGCGCAGCCGGCCCGCGAACAGCCGGCGGCCGACCTCGCGGAGCTTGTTGGTCTCCTGCTCCTCCTGGCCGAAGCCCTTGACCACGCGCACCCCGCTGACCGCGCCGTCGACCACGCCGGCCACGGCGGCGGCCTGCGCCTGGGCGTACCAGGTGGCCGGGTGCAGCCGGGTGCGGCTGCGCCGGGCGATCCAGCCGAGGGCGGGGGCGACGGCGAGGGCGACCAGGGTGAGCGGCAGCGACAGCCACGCCATGATCACCAGGGAGATCAGGAAGAGCAGGACGTTCCCGATGGTCATCGGGAGCATGAAGAGCAGGCCCTGGATCAGCTGGAGGTCGCTGGTGGCGCGGCCGACGACCTGCCCGGTGGACAGCTCGTCCTGGCGGCGGCCGTCCAGCCGGGTGATCGTGCCGTACATCTCGGTCCGCAGGTCGTGCTGGACGTCCAGGGCGAGCCGGCCGCCGTAGTAGCGGCGGATGTAGGTGAGGACGTACACGAGGACGGCGGCGCCTGTCAGGGCGCCGGCCCAGGGGGCCATGGCGCGGCTGTGGCCGCCTATGACGTCGTCGATGATCACCTTGGTGATCAGGGGGACGACGGCCGTCACCGCCATGCCGGCGAGGGAGGAGCCGAGGGCCAGGACGACGTCCTTCGGATACCGCCAGGCGTACCCCGCCAGCCGTCGTGCCCATCCCCGTTGCGCTGCCACGCCGGTGCCTTCCGTTCGCCCTGCTTTACCTCAAGGCACCAACACGGGGGGATGCGGATTTCATCCCTCCGCAACATTCCGGGGGCGGGGATCCGCCTCGCGCCCCCGGTGCCGGGCCCCCGCCGTATGAGCGGGGGCGTCCCTCAGGTACGTACCCGCAGGTAGTAGAACCGTGTCGTCTGGGCCGGGTTCTGGTTGTCGTCGCTGACCAGGAGGACCTTCAGGCGGCCCCGGGCGTCCCGGCCGGTGATCGTCATGCCCTCGATGTTGTCCAGCAGCGGGTTGGGCTGGGGCTGCCTGGCCGTGGCGCCGAGGGAGGGGCAGGCCGCGATGTCGGCGAGCAGGGTCTTGCTCACCGGCCGGACGCCGCTGCGGCCCGTGAGGTTCTCGATGCCGGAGGTGTCGGTGGCGTGGCGGGGGTCGGCGAGGTAGAGGCGGACGGTGTTGCCGACGCCCGCGGTGAAGCCGCGCTCCAGGACGAGGAGGCGGCCGTCGGGGGTGGCCTGGACCTCGGGCACGCCGAGGCCGGGGTCGGTGCGGTAGGCGTACTGGGCTGCGGGCGTGAAGCGGCCCCGGTGGCGCCGCCAGGTCTGGAAGCGGACGGTTCCGGCGGAGTCGCCCGCTATCGCGTACTCCATGGAGGCCAGCAGGGTGCGACCGCCGGGCAGCAGGGTCAGTCCCTCGAAGGTCTGGTTGGCGGTGGCCCGGCCGGCCGGGGCGACCCGGAGGTAGGCGGGCACCGGGAGGCGGTCGAGGAGGCGGCCGTCGGGGGCGTAGCGGCGGACGGACGGCTCGGTCTCGGAGGAGACCAGCCGGGTGCCGTCGCGGTCGACGGCCAGGCCCTCGGAGTCGAGGTCGGCGCCCTTCTCGTCGGCGAGGCGGACGACCCCCTCGGGCCGGAGGGTACGGGCGTCCAGCCGGAACAGCGACGAGCGGTCCCCCAGGGCCGCGAGCGAGCCGTCCCGGTCCACGGCGAGGGCGGAGAGGTTGCCGGTGTAGGTGCCCTCGTACGTCGTCTTGTCGAGCGCGTCGGAGAAGCGGTCGAGGACGGCGTACGGCGAACAGGCGTGGTCGCCCGGCGAGTGGGCGGCGGCGGGTCCGGCGGCGGTCAGCGAGGTGACCGCCGCCAGGCCGGCGGCGAGGCCGGCGCATACGGTTCTCAGGCGCATGGCCGTCACCGTAGGGCCGGCCGGTGACGTACGGGAAGCCGCCCCGTGAAGCGTCAGCCCTGCGGCGGCGCGGCGACGAACGCCTCGCGCGGCTGGCTGGTCGGGGTGAAGCGGGTGACGCCGGAGGTGGTCGGCACCAGGTCCTTGTGGATGGCCTTGGCAACGTTCTGGATGGTGGTCACGCCGTAGTTCATCGTGCTGTTGTCCTGCGTCAGCACGGTGATCACGTAGTCATGGCCGGCGCCCTTGAAGGTGCCCAGGCTGTGCACGCGCCAGCCGTGCGTGGAGCGCTGCAGCCAGCCGTTCTTGACGTGCACGGAGACGGAGGACGGCGCGCCGGCCGGGGTGCCCCAGCGCTGCGAGGAGACGACCTGCCCCATCAGCTTCTGGATGTAGTCGCGGGCGTTGTCGCTCAGCACGCTGTTCTTGGCGGTGACGAGCTGGAGCAGCTTCTGCTCGTCGTTGACGTTCTCCTGGGTCAGGCCCCAGTAGCCGCCCGTGCCCGGCACGGTCTTGGTCATGCCGGCGGCCTGGAGGAAGCCCTTGATCTTCGTCACGCCGAGCTGCTTCCAGAGCTTGCTGGTCGCGTTGTTGTCGGACTGGGTGATCATGGCCTTGGCGAGCGACTGCTCGGTGCTCGTCAGGTACCGGTTGTGCTTCTTGGCGTCCCACAGCAGCGTGGCGAGCACGGTGACCTTGACGGTGCTGGCCGAGTCGTAGGCGCTGGTGGCCCGCAGGGTGCAGGTGGTCTTGGTGCTGCGGTCGTAGAGGCCGACGGCGACGGTGCCCTTGCGGGTGGAGAGGGCGGCCGTGATGTCCTTCTTCAGCTTGGCGGCGAGGCCCGCGTTGGCCGACGTGCAGGTCACGGCCGGGGTGGCGGCGGCGGCCGGGGCGGCGGCGGTGACGGCGGGTATGAGCAGCGCGGCACTGACGACGGCCGCGAGCGCGCCGGCCCGGCCGGTGGTCCGGTGAGTCATGGAAAAAGTCCCCTTGGAGGTTCGTACGGGCGTCCCCCTGAACGCCGTTGAGCGCACCCGTGCGCTGCCTTAGTGGACTCGCCGGAACTGTCGATGGTTGCACGTGTGTTCGGAAAGGCGGAGTTGCTCACCCGCCTGGTCCTACTAGTCCCATTTCTTCCCTCACACCGGGGACTGGGACGTGACCGCCGGGCGTGTCAGGACAGGCTGCCCTCACCATGACGAAGCCCGGCGCACCGTCCTGCCGGACACCCCGACTCCCGTTACTGGAGAGCCATATGAAGCAGCTCCGCTCCTGGACGCTGGCCGCCGCCCTGGCCCTGACCGCCGTACTGCTGCCCACCCAGACCGCGACGGCCAAGGCCGCCCAGCCCTCCTGCCCCGACGGCTCCGTCTGCTTCTGGAGCGGCGAGAACTTCGGCGGCTCCTCCTGGGAGTGGACGTCCCGCAGCGGCTACCGCGACATGCCGTCGTTCCTCCACGACCACGTGGGCTCGTTCGTCTCCTCCACCCGCGCGTGTTTCATCAACTGGGGACCGGTGGAGAAGCGCGACGTCTACAACGGCGACTGGCGCTCCCGCTACCTGAGCGACTTCGGCGGCCGCATCGACGGCGTGGGCCCGGGCGGCTGCTGACCCGCGCCGTCCGCGCACCGACCTCGAGGCCTGAGGAGGCAGTTGGCTCCCTCAGGCCTCGAACTCGTACTCCAGGAGGTACGCCGAGGAGTCCAGCGTCATCTCGCTGATCCCGGCTCGGGCCGAATGCGCCCCGCGCTCAGCCCAGGTGAGTCGGTGCGAACATCCGCAGCACCGCCGGGAGTACGACCACCGACGGGCCCGGGGTGTTCAGGGCCCTCGCCAAGTCCTCTTGCAGGGTTTCCGGGGTCGTGCGCACCCCCGTGACGCCGAAGGACTCCGCCAGGGCCACGTAGTCGGGGCGGTGGAGTTCCGTGGCCGTGGGCCGGCCGAAGGCGTCCGTCATGTATTCGCGGAGGATGCCGTAGCCGCCGTCGTCGATGATCAGCCAGGTGACGGGGAGGTCGTACTGCTTGGCCGTGGCCAGTTCGGCGATGGAGTAGAGGGCTCCGCCGTCGCCGGAGACGGCCAGGACCGGGCGGGTCGGGTCGGCCGTCGCCGCGCCGAGGGCCGCCGGGAAGCCGTAACCGAGGCCGCCCGCGCCCTGGGCGGAGTGCATGAGGTTCGGGCCCTTCGCGTCGAACGCCGACCAGGCCCAGTACGCCAGGATCGTCATGTCCCAGAAGGACGGGGAGTCGGCGGGCAGGGCCCGGCGGACGGACGACAGGACCTGTCGCTCCAGGGTGAGGGCCTGCCCGTCGATGCGGGTCGCCACCTTTGCCAGCAGCTCGCGCACCCGCTCCCGTGCCGAGTCGTCCGGGCGGTCCTCCACCGTCTCCAGCAGGGCCTGGAGGGCCAGGCGGGCGTCGGCGTGGATGCCCACGGCCGGGTGGTTGGACTCCAGTTTGCCGAGGTCGGCCTCGATCTGGACGACCCGGCCCCGGGGGGCGAACGTGTGGTAGTTCGAGGAGAGTTCGCCGAGGCCCGAGCCGACCACCAGCAGGACGTCGGCTTCCTCCAGGAAGTCCGTGGTGTGGCGGTCCTCCAGCCAGGACTGGAGGGACAGCGGGTGGTTCCAGGGGAACGCGCCCTTGCCGCCGAACGTGGTGACCACCGGCGCGTTCAGCCTCTCCGCCAGCAGCCGCAGCTTCCCCGAGGCGTCCGACCGTACGACCCCGCCGCCCGCGATGATCGCCGGGCGGGTGGCGTGGGACAGCAAGTGGGCGGCCAGGGCGGTCAGTTCGGGGCGCGGGGCCAGGTCGTCCGGGGTGGCGTCCGGGGCCGTCACCACCGGCAGGGAGGTCTCCGCCAGCAGGACGTCCTGCGGGATCTCCACCCACACCGGGCCGTGCGGGGCCGTCAGCGCCGACTTCCAGGCCGCCGCGATCGCCGACGGGATCTGGGACTGGCTGCGGACCGTGTGAACCGACTTCACCACGCCCCGGAACGAGGCCGACTGGTCGGGGAGTTCGTGGAGGTAGCCCTTGCGGGCCCCGCCCAGGCCCGCGACCGGGATCTGGCTGCCGATCGCCAGCACCGGCGCGCTGGCCGCCGCCGCCTCCTGGAGCGCGGCCAGGGACGTCAGCGCACCCGGGCCCGTCGAGAGGAACAGCGGGGCCGCCTCGCCCGTGATCCTGCCGTACGCGTCGGCCGCGAAGCCCGCGTTGTTCTCCACCCGGAGGCCGACGTAGCGCAGCGAGGAGCGGCGCAGGGCGTCGAACATGCCGAGGGCGTGCTGGCCGGGCAGGCCGAAGACGGTCGTCGCGCCGAGCCCGGCCAGCGTCTCCACGACCAGGTCTCCGCCGTTGCGCCCCGGGGGCGGGTTCAGGGCGGCGGTGATCTGCGCCGGCGTCGGGCGGAGTACCAGGTCGTGGTCGTGGGTCACTTCGCTTCAGCGTCCTTCCGGGCCGCGGCGATCTGGCGGCTCATGATGGTGGTCAGTTCGTAGGCCGTGTGGGAGGCCGCGACCGAGGTGATCTCCGCGTGGTCGTACGCCGGGGCCACCTCGACCACGTCCGCCGAGACCAGGTTGCAGGACGCCAGGCCGCGCAGGATCTCCAGCAGCTCGCGGGAGGTCATGCCGCCCGCCTCGGGGGTGCCGGTGCCGGGCGCGTGCGCCGGGTCCAGGCAGTCGATGTCGATGGAGATGTACAGCGGGCGGTCTCCGATGCGCTGGCGCAGCTGGTCGGCGATCTCGTCGGCGCCGCGGCGGTAGACGTCCGCCGAGGTGACGATGCCGAAGCCCATCTTCTCGTCGTCCGTGAGGTCCTGCTTGCCGTACAGCGGGCCGCGGGTGCCGACGTGGGAGAGGGCCGAGGTGTCGAGGATGCCCTCCTCCACCGCGCGCCGGAACGGGGTGCCGTGGGTGTACTCGGCGCCGAAGTAGGTGTCCCAGGTGTCCAGGTGGGCGTCGAAGTGCAGCAGGGCCACCGGACCGTGCTTCTTCGCCACCGAGCGCAGCAGCGGCAGCGCGATGGTGTGGTCGCCGCCGAGGGTCATCAGGCGGGCGCCGGTGCCGAGCAGGTCGTCGGCGGCGGCCTCGACGGTCTCCACGGCCTCGTTGATGTTGAACGGGTTCACCGCGATGTCGCCGCCGTCGGCGACCTGCGCCAGGGCGAACGGGGAGGCGTCCTGCGCCGGGTTGTACGGGCGCAGCAGCCGGGACGCCTCGCGGATGGCGTTGCCGCCGAAGCGGGCGCCGGGCCGGTACGAGACGCCGGAGTCGAACGGCACGCCCACCACGGCCACATCGGCGGTGCCGACCTCGTCCAGGCGGGGCAGCCGGGCGAAGGTCGCGGGGCCGGCGTACCGCGGGACGCGGGAGGAGTCGACGGGGCCGCGGGGCGTCTCGTTGCTGCTCATCGTGGAATGCCTTCTTTCTCGCGCTTCGTCGCGCATGTACTGCTTTCCTGTGACTCTACTGGTGAGCCGGGACCGTTTCGGACGCAAGTTCGGGGGACCGCCCGGCGAGGCGCTCGCGCCAGACGGCGAGGACGGCCTCGTCGGTGGGCCGGGTGGCCAGGGAGACGGCGACGTAGGCCACGAGGGAGGCCGACAGGCCGTAGTAGACGGGCTCGTTGGCGAGGACGCCGTAGCCGGCCATCAGGCCGATGACGGCCAGGCCGCCGACGGCGACGGAGGCCAGCGCGCCCTGGGCCGTGCCGCGCTTCCACAGCAGGCCGCCGAGGATGGGCACCAGCAGGCCGCCGACGAGCAGGTTGTACGCCACGGTGAGCGCCTCGACCACGTCGTTCAGCGCGATCGCGGTGCCGATCACGGCGAGGCCCATGACGAGGATGAAGGCGCGGTTGCCGGCGACCTCGTCGTGCTCCTCGCCCGAGCGCCTGGCCAGGCCCCGCAGCCGGGACCAGATGTCGTTGTTGGCGACCGTGGCGCAGGCGATCAGGGCGCCGGAGGAGGTCGACATCACGGCGGCCAGGGCGGCGGCCAGCACCAGGCCGCGCACGCCGACGGGGAGTTCGTCCTTGACGATGGTGGCGAAGGCGTCGTCGGGGCTGCCCAGGTCCGGGTAGAGCACCTTGGCGGCGGTGCCGATCACCGCGCCGGCCAGGGCGTAGGCCAGGCAGTAGGTCCCGGCCACCGTGCCGCCCCAGCGGGCGGTCCGGTCGCTGCGGGCGGTGAACACGCGCTGCCAGATGTCCTGGCCGATCAGCATGCCGAACGTGTAGATCAGCACATACGTGAAGATGGTCTCGCCGCCGACGCCCAGCGGGTCGAAGTAGGAGACCGGCAGCTTCGCCCTCATCCCGGCGAAGCCGCCCGCCTTGACCACCGCGACGGGCAGCAGCAGGAGCAGGACGCCGATCGTCTTGACGACGAACTGCACCATGTCGGTCAGGGTGATGGACCACATCCCGCCGAGCGTGGAGTACGCCACCACGATCGCGCCGCCGAGGACGATCGCGACCGTGCGGTTCACGTCGAACAGCACGTCGAAGATGGTGGCGTAGGCGATGGTGGAGGTCACCGCGAGCATCAGGGTGTACGCCCACATGACCACGCCGGAGATCACGCCCGCCCGTCCGCCGTAGCGCAGGTCCAGCATCTCGGAGACGGTGTAGACCTTCAGGCGGGCGATGCGCGCGGAGAAGAACACGGACAGGGCGAGGAGCCCGAGGCCGATGGTGAAGACCATCCAGGCGCCGGACAGGCCGTACTGGTAGCCCAGCCCCACGCCGCCGATGGTGGACGCGCCGCCGAGCACGATCGCCGCCATGGTGCCGGAGTACATGGCCGGTCCCAGGCGGCGGCCCGCCACCAGGAACTCGCTCTTGGACTTGGCGCGGCGCATGCCCCACCAGCCCATCGCCAGCATGCCGGCGAGATAGACGACGATCACTGTGTAGTCGACGGCCATGGGGCGGCCCTCCTTCGCATGGTGTCCGGTGGCGTGTCGTGCGGGTCCTTCGGTTCCGTCGGCAGCGGCTCGCGGGGACATCCGCCCGTACCCGCGGCTGCCGTGCTCACTTGACAGTAGGTGGCCGGAATGCGACTGCGAAGTGTACGTTTCATCCACAGGAACGGGGGCGGGATGGAGGGTACGCACACCATGCCGGAGACGATCGGCCCGGCCCCGGCCGTACCGCCGACCCCGCCGGTGCCGCTCCAGGCGCTGCTGGCCCGGGAGGACCTCGCCCTGCGGCAGATCGCCGGGCCCGCGGACCCCGCAACCGTGATCCACGGCGCGCACACCTCGGAGATGGCCGACCCCTCCCCCTACCTGCTGGGCGGCGAGCTGCTGCTCACGGCCGGGGTGCACATCCCGGAGGCGGCGGGGCGGGGGGACTACTTCGCCGGCTACGTCTCCCGGATCGTGGTGGGGGGCGGCGCGGCGCTCGGCTTCGGGGTGGCCCCGGTGCACGACACCGTCCCGCGCGCCCTGGTCGCCGCCTGCGAGCGGCAGGGCCTGCCGCTGCTGGAGGTTCCGCCGCACACCACGTTCTCGGCCGTGGCCCGCGCGGTCTGGCAGCTGATGGCACAGGCCCGGCTGGCCGAGCTGCGCCGTGTCACCGAGGCCCAGCAGAGCCTCGCGGCGGCCGCCGCCCGCCCCGACCCCATCCCCTCGG
>NZ_JACBWZ010001330.1 GCF_013870595.1 Streptomyces sp. WELS2
TGTCTGAGGAACTGACCGGTGTGCGCTACGCGCTCCCGGCCGCGGCCTGACCCGCCCGCACCGGCGCCCTCACCCGCCACCGGCCCGGCGAACTGAGTACGACGACTCATGCGCGCCAGGCCGCTCCCTGGCAGGCTCCGCGGCATGACGAGTGACAGAAGGGCGCGGACCGCCCTCCACCTCTTCCTGGTCTGGGCCCTCATGGCGGCCGCGGTGCCGGTACTCGGCATCACGCTGCTGGTGACGGGCTGGACCTCCGGGGAGGGGGCGATGCTGTCGGTCCTGGCGCTGGGCGTGCCGTTGTCGGTGGTCCTGCTGTCCGTGGCGGGCGCGCCGGTGAGGGCCCTGGTGCCGCTGTGCGCCTCCGGGCCGAAGCGGCTCGGCTGGGCGGCCCTGGTCTTCGTCCTCGGCACACTCGGCGTCCTGGCGGGCCTGGCCGTCTACGACGATGGTGTCTACCTGGGCGGCGTGGGCACCCGGATCGCGCTCACCGGAGCGCCGTACGCGGTGGCCGCCGCGTTCTTCGTGCCGAACCGGTGGGCGCGGCTCGGCGCGACGGCCGCCCTCGCCGGCGCGGTGGCCTACGGGGGCTTCATCGGCCCGGGCCGGACATGGCAGCGCCGGCAGACGGCGGGGATCGAGCGCTACCGGGAGTACGGGGAACTCCTGTTCACGATCGACACGCCCTCCGGTATGCGCGCGGCCCACGCCGAGGCCGGCCCCGCCTCCTTCACCGTCGAGTACCACTCCATCCGCTGGGACGGCTACGTGGCCCTCGGTGTCCGCAAGCCGCTCACCCCGCGCCCCGCATGCCCCACGCCCCCGGAGAAGGGAGTGACCTGCGCGGTGGACAAGCGCGGCGAAACGAGCGTGGTCGAGGCCTTCCCCGGCGGCGGCCACCGGATCACCCTCACCCGCCGGCACGGCGCCGTGGAGGCCGAGATCAGCAGCCAGACCCTGGACGAACCGGCCCTGCGCCATCTCCTGGACACGCTGCACCCGCTCTCGGACGCCGAGTTGAAGGGGCTGATGGAGGAGAAGGTGATCACCCAAGGGGCTGCGCTGAAGGAAGTCCGAGTGCCCCGCGCCGGTTCCGGCCGTCACCCCGGCGCCG
>NZ_JACBWZ010001331.1 GCF_013870595.1 Streptomyces sp. WELS2
ATCCCGGCGATCCGGGTGGACGCGCCCGTCGTGCAGGTGGGGCTGGACGCGGACGGCTGGGTCGCCGCGCCGCCGCCGGAGAACCCCGGCCAGGCCGGCTGGTTCACCGGCGCGGTGTCCCCCGGGGAGAAGGGGACCGCGGTCATCGTCGGCCATGTCGACAACAAGCAGGGCCCCGCCGTGTTCTACGGGCTCGGGGCGCTGCGGAAGGGCAACCAGGTCGAGGTGGTGCGCCAGGACGGCAAGACGGCCGTGTTCGAGGTCTACGGCGTCGAGGTCTTCGCGAAGAACGCCTTCCCCGGCGACCGGGTCTACGGCTCCAAGGGCGCCCCGGAACTGCGGGTCATCACCTGCGGGGGCGGCTTCTCGAAGCAGAACGGCTACGACGGCAACGTCGTCGTCTTCGCCCGCCTGGCCGCGGTCGTCTGAACCGGGCGCCGCCTCACACGCGCCGGCTCGGCACGGTGAGGTGGTAGCCGGAGTCGAGCAGATACGGCAGCCATTCGCGGATCGCGCGGACGGTCTGCGAACGGTCGCCCCCGGCGTCGTGGGAGAGCACCACGACGCCGGGGGCGGCGCCGCTCTCCACGTGGTCGACGATGGTGTCGGTGCCGGGCTCCCTCCAGTCGGTGGTGTCCACGGTCCAGGCCATCGGCTCCATGCCCATCTCGGCGCCGAGCTGGAAGGTGGCCCGGTTCCAGGCGCCGTAGGGCGCGCGGAACCACTGGGGCCGGTCGCCGTAGGTGTCCTCGATGATGTCGCTGGTGCGCTCCATCTCGGAGCGGATCTCCTTGCGTCCGAGGGTCGTCAGCAGCGGGTGGGTCCAGGTGTGGTTGCCGACGACATGGCCCTCCTCCGCCATCCGGGCGAGCAGTTCCCGGTTGTCCACGACGCACTCCCCGCAGACGAAGAACATCGCCCGGACCCGGTGCCGGGCGAGCGTGTCGAGGATGTGCGGGGTGTACTCCGGGTGGGGGCCGTCGTCGAAGGTCAGCACCATGCGCCGGCCGCGTCCGGAGATCCGCAGGATGGGTTCCTCGCGCACCTTGAGCTTGCGGGGCGGGGTGCGCGGTGGCCCGTATCCGGTGAGCGGCTGGAGCCGGAAGGCGGAGG
>NZ_JACBWZ010001332.1 GCF_013870595.1 Streptomyces sp. WELS2
CGCCCTGGAGGCCGTACGGGCGCACGACCCGGCGCTGGCCGCGCTCGCCGACCGGATCGGCGAGATCGGCATCCTGCTCACCGACGTGGCCGGTGAGCTGGCCGGCTACGCCGACGATCTCGACGCCGACCCGCTGCGGCTGGCCGCCGTGGAGGAGCGCCGGGCCGCGCTTACCGCGCTGACCCGCAAGTACGGCGAGGACATCGACGCGGTCCTCGCCTGGGCCGAGCAGGGCGCCGCCCGGCTCACCGAGCTGGACGGCGACGACGAGCGGATCACCGAGCTGACCGCCGAGCGCGACGCGCTGCGGGGCGAGCTGGGCGTCCTCGCGCAGCGGCTGACCGACGCGCGGGCCGAGGCCGCCGAACGGTTCGCCGCGGCCGTCACCGCCGAACTGGCCTCGCTGGCGATGCCCCACGCGCGCGTGTCCTTCGACATCCGGCAGACCGACGACCCCGAGGGCGTCGAGGTCGGCGGGCGGACCGTCGCCTACGGACCGTCGGGCGTGGACGAGGTCGAGCTGCTGCTCGCCCCGCACCCGGGCGCCCCGGCGCGGCCCATCGCCAAGGGCGCCTCCGGCGGTGAGCTGTCCCGGGTGATGCTCGCGGTCGAGGTGGTCTTCGCGGGCACCGACCCGGTCCCGACGTACCTGTTCGACGAGGTGGACGCCGGGGTCGGCGGCAAGGCCGCGGTCGAGATCGGCCGGCGCCTGGCGAAGCTCGCCAAGACCGCGCAGGTCGTCGTGGTCACCCACCTGCCCCAGGTCGCCGCGTTCGCCGACCGCCAGCTGCTGGTGGAGAAGACCAACGACGGCTCCGTGACCCGCTCCGGCGTCAAGGTGCTCGAGGGCGAGGAACGCATCCGCGAGCTGTCCCGCATGCTGGCGGGCCAGGAGGACTCCGAGGCGGCCCGGGCCCACGCCGAGGAACTGCTGGCCACGGCGAGGGCCGAGGTGTAGCGGGGCGGCTTCGGGCGTCCGGCGGGGAGGCTTCCCGGATCCGGCCCGGTGCCGGGCGTTTCCTAAGGTGGGCGGCATGATCGACAAGCGGACCTGCCGTCCCCTGCTCCTCGCCGCCGCGCTCACCTGGGCCGGTCGGGCGCTGCTGC
>NZ_JACBWZ010001333.1 GCF_013870595.1 Streptomyces sp. WELS2
AGCCGGGAACAGTTCTACCTGCTGCTGCCCGACCGGTTCGCGAACGGCTCCACCGCGAACGACCGGGGCGGGCTGACCGGCGACCGCACCACCACCGGCTACGACCCCACCGACAAGGACTTCTTCCAGGGCGGCGACCTCAGGGGCGCCATCGACCACCTGGACTACATCAAGGGCCTCGGCACCACCGCCATCTGGCTCGCGCCGGTGTTCGAGAACAAACCCGTCACGGTCCGCGACGGCAAGGCGACCGCCAACTACCACGGCTACGCCATCACCGACTTCACCCGCGTCGACCCGCACTTCGGCACCGACGCCGACCTCTCGGAGCTGATCGACAAGGCCCATGCCAAGGGCATGAAGGTTTTCTTCGACGTCATCACCAACCACACCGCGGACACCATCGACTACGCCGAGAAACGGTACGGATACCGCAGCAAGGGCGCCTACCCCTATCTCGACACCGAGGGCCGCCCCTTCGACGACAGCACCGGCATGCGCCCGGCGGACGCGGCCGGCGCCCCGTACACCCCGCGCGTCTCCGCCGACCCGCGGGACCGCAAGGTGCCCGACTGGCTGAACGACCCGTCCGTGTACCACAACCGCGGCAACTCCACCTTCGCCGGGGAGAGCGCCCTGGACGGCGACTTCATGGGCATGGACGACCTGTGGACCGAACGCCCGGAGGTCGTCCGGGGCATGGAGAAGATCTACGAGAAGTGGGTCGACGACTTCGGGGTGGACGGCTTCCGCGTCGACACCGCCAAGAACGTCGACATGCCCTTCTGGACCCAGTGGGCCACCGCGCTGGACCGCCACGCGGCACGGCACGGGCACCGGGACTTCTTCCTCTTCGCCGAGGCGTTCTCCGCCGACGCGGCCATCACCGCCCCCTACGTCACCGAGGGCCGCCTCGACGCGACCCTCGACTTCCCGTTCCAGGCCGCCGCCCGCAACTTCGCCTCGCGCGGCGGCCCCGCCGACGACCTCGCCCACGTCTTCGCGCAGGACTACCGCTACACCACCGACAAGACCAACGCCTACAGCCAGGTCACCTTCCTCGGCAGCCACGACATGGGACGCATCGGCACCTTCATCGCCC
>NZ_JACBWZ010001334.1 GCF_013870595.1 Streptomyces sp. WELS2
CCGGCGGGCACGTCGGCGACATCCAGCTGGAGGAAGTCGGATCCGCGCGCCGTCCCGTTCACCGTGTCCCGCCCCTCGTCCACGCCGCTCATGCTGCCACGAGCCCCGGCCCGCCCCTGCGGCGACCGCGCAGGCTCCGGAGACCGGCTCCCGCCCCGGTGACCGCCGGGCAGATCTTGAAGGCGAGCTCCGTGGTGGGGGCCGGTCAGAGCTGAAGCCGACTCGCGCCCCTGCAGCGGCACCGGTCACTCCCCGAAGACGAACTCCGGGGCGTCCGGCGTGAGAACGGCCGTCGTGGTGGTGGCCGTCCAGTGCGCTGTCAGCTCCTCCTCGACCGTCTTCAGCACCTGTGCCACGGTGTCCGCTCCCCCGTCGTGCATCGCCTCCGTCACCACCAGCACCCGCCCGGTCCCCGCGCCGACCGCCGAGTGCCCGCTCTGCCGGTGGGTCCAGCGGCGGGCGTGGGCCCGGCCCGCCGAGTCGACGAAGGTCACCTCGCCGGGCGCGGGATGCTCGTCCCCGCCGCCGAAGCGCGTGTACGTCTCGTCGCCGCGCGCCGGCCGGACCTCCAGCAGCGGCCCGCCGATCCGGTCGACGTCGAGCACCGCGACCGGCACCGCGTAGGCCACCGAGACGGCGTTGCACAGGTCCACCAGCGGATGGATGCCCGGCAGCCCGCCCTCCTTGCGGAGCCGTCGCAGCAGCGACTCCGAGGCCGACCGCACCTGCGTCGGCTTCACCCCCATCCGGCTGAAGGCCCGCCGCCAGGCCAGCACTTCGGGAAACTCACCCTCGGCGGCCCGGGCCAGCCGTGCCACGGCCCGCGCGGTGTACACGGCGGCGGCCGGTCCGGTGTGGGCCGGGGCACCGACGCCGGCGGCGTACAGCGCGCCGGCGGACAGTTCGGGATACGCGGCCCGGACCGCGTCGGCATGCCGGAATCGCACGGTCACGCCACCACCACTCGCATACCGGGATCGGACGGAACACTCAACGGGACCTCCTCAGGTGATCGTCGGACCCCACCCTGTCCCGCCGTTGGCCCGGCCGCCAGGGCCAAACGAGGTGCGCCGCACAGGTCCATAACCCGGCGCGCGACCGG
>NZ_JACBWZ010001335.1 GCF_013870595.1 Streptomyces sp. WELS2
GGTTCGCTCGGCACGGTCACGGTGGAGCGGATCAACGGCGCCCAGGCCCTCACGTCTCCCGCGGGCGCCCTCCTGGAGACGGCCGGGTTCGTGGCGACACCGCGCGGCCTGCGCCTGAGACCGTGAGGCGCCCCGGCCGGCAGGACGGCACCGTACCCCCCGGCACCCGCGTGGCAGGCTTGAGGCATGCCCGAAGGTGACACGGTCTGGCAGGCCGCGCGGCGGCTGCACGAGGCCCTCGCGGGCGAGGTGCTGACCCGCAGCGACTTCCGCGTGCCCAAGTACGCGACGGTCGACCTGGCCGGCCGCGCGGTGCTGAACACCATCCCGCGCGGCAAGCACCTGCTGACCCGCTTCGAGGACGGCCTGACCCTGCACACGCATCTGCGGATGGAGGGCACGTGGAAGGTGTACGGCTCGGGCGAGCGCTGGCGGGGCGGACCGGCCCACCAGATCCGTGCCGTCCTGTCCACCGCCGACCGCGCGGCCGTCGGTTACCGCCTCCAGGTGCTGGAGCTGCTGCGTACGGCCGACGAGGAGCAGGTCGTCGGCCACCTGGGCCCCGACCTGCTCGGCCCGGACTGGGATCCCGAGCGCGCCCTGGCCAACCTCCTGGCGGACCCCGCCCGGCCGCTCGGCGAAGCCCTGCTGGACCAGCGCAATCTGGCCGGCATCGGCAACGTCTACAAGAGCGAGCTGTGCTTCCTGCTCGGCGTGACCCCGTGGCTGCCCGTCGGCGCGCTCCCCGCCGACCGCGCCGAGAGGCTGCCCGGCCTGGCCAAGCGGCTGCTGGAGGCGAACCGCGACCGCCCGGTCCGGCAGACCACCGGCGTGCACCGGCACGACCTGTTCGTCTACGGCCGCGCGCCCCGGCCGTGCCTGCGCTGCCACACCTCCGTCCGGGTGGCCGACCAGGGCGACGGTTCCCAGGAACGCCCCACCTACTGGTGCCCCACCTGCCAGCCGGGCCCCGCCCCGGCGCCCGGCTCCCCCCAACGCTGGCGGGAGAAGTACCCCCGCCGCCCTCGCACCCCCTGAACTCCCCCACCACCGGACGCTCCGCCTTCGCCACCGGAGCCGCCAACGGAACCGGCCGGGCC
>NZ_JACBWZ010001336.1 GCF_013870595.1 Streptomyces sp. WELS2
TTCCAGGGCGCGCCGCACCCGCAAGACGGCGGCTGCCGTAGAGGCCCCCGAGGCCGAAGCGGAGAGCAAGCCGCGCCGCACCCGCAAGACCGCCGCAGCCGCCGCCGAAGCCGGTGACGGGGAAGCGGTGGCCGCTCCGAAGGCGCGGCGGGCCCGTAAGGCCACCGCCGCCGAGGCGGCCGCTCCGGAGATCCCGGCGCAGTCCACCGAGGAGCCGGAGGTCAAGCCGCGGCGCCGGACCCGCAAGGCGGCGGAGTCCGCTGCCGAGGGTGACGCGACGACGCCCAAGCCGCGCCGGACCCGCAAGGCCACGGCTGCGGTGGAGGCACCCGAGGCCTGAGCCGACGGCAGGGCATCGATCACGGTCCGATGGCCGGGTTCACGACAGTGGACCCGGCCATCGGCGTCTTCGCCCGAGCCGAGAGCGCACCCTCACGCCCCCCTCCCCCGCCCCCTCCCGATAGCCTCTCCCCATGAGCAGGCCCGCCACCTTCGTCCCGCCCCCCGGTGCCCGTGCCTATCCCCTCCGTACGGCGCGCGGGGAGTTCGCCGTGGTCGACGCTCCGGTGGCCGCCGGTGTCGGGCCCAAGGGGGTGGCGCTGCTGTTGCCGGGGTTCACCGGGAGCAAGGAGGACTTCAATCCGCTGCACGTGCCGCTCGCCGAGCGCGGCTACCGGACCGTCGCCGTCGACGGCCGGGGCCAGTTCGAGTCGGACGGCCCGGTGACGGACGAGTCGGCCTACGCGCAGGAGGAACTGGCGCGGGACGTCCTCGCGCAGGCGGAGGCGATCGGCGGCCCGGTGCATCTGCTGGGCCACTCCCTGGGCGGCCAGATCGCGCGCGCGGCCGTACTGCTCGACCGCTCCCCCTTTCTGTCGCTCACCCTGATGGCCTCGGGTCCGGCGCAGATCTCGGCGCCCCAGCAGGAGCGCGTGAAGCTGCTCCGCGACGCGCTGGCGGTGCTGAGCTTGGCCGAGGTGTGGGAGGCGCTCCAGGCGATGGAGCCGCCGGAGGAGACGGAGGCGCCGGCGTTCGACGCCGGGCTGGACGACCGGGCCGACCTGCGGCGCCGCTGGCTGTACACGCCCTGCTACATCG
>NZ_JACBWZ010001337.1 GCF_013870595.1 Streptomyces sp. WELS2
CACCCCGGACGCCGCCCGCAAGGCGGTCCGCGGGCTGCGGCCGCTGTTCGGCACGGCCGGGCTCGGGCTCACCGCCGAGGACCGGCTGCTGGCCTGGGAGGGACCGGGCCGGCACCACACGGAGGCGGCCCTGGAGCGGGTCCGCCGGGTGCTGGACACCGGCCGCGCGCAGACCTTCCCCGTCATCTGCCCGGACCCGGACTGCCCGGTGCGCTGGGGCGCCGCCGCGCCGCTCACCGTCGACCGGCGGGTGCCCGGCGCCCTCGTCGTGCTCGGCGCGGGGGAGCCGGGGCCCGGGGCGCGGGCCACCGAGGAGGTGGCGCGCTGGGTCTCCGTCCAGCTGGAGCTCGCCGACCTCGACCGGATGCGCACCGGGCTGGCCGAGGCGGAGGTCCGCGCGCTGCGGGCGCAGATCTCCCCGCACTTCGTCTACAACTCCCTGGCGGCGATCGCGTCCTTCGTGCGTACCGACCCCGAGCGGGCCCGCGAGCTGCTGCTGGAGTTCGCCGACTTCGCCCGCTACTCCTTCCGCCGCCACGGCGCGTTCACCACCCTGGCCGAGGAACTGCGCGCCGTCGAGCAGTTCCTGGAGCTGGTCCGGGCCCGGTTCGGGCCGCGGCTGGAGGTCACCTTGCGGATCGCCCCCGAGGTGCTCCCGGTGGCCGTTCCCTTCCTCTGCCTCCAGCCCCTGGTGGAGAACGCGGTCAAGCACGGGCTGGAGGACAGTGCCGGGCGGGGCCGGATCACGATCACCGCGCGGGACGAGGGGGCGACGGCCCGGATCGTCGTCGAGGACAACGGGGTGGGCGTGGAACCCGGCCGGCTGCGCCGGATCCTGCGCGGCGAGGACGGCCCGACGGCGGGCACCGGGTTGCGCAACGTGGACGAGCGGCTGCGCCAGGTCTACGGCGACGAGCACGGCCTCGTGATCGAGACGGGCGTCGGGGCCGGGATGAAGGTCGCCCTCCGCGTTCCCAAGTACCGGCCCGGAGTGCACGGCACGCCCGCGCAGAGCCCGCACGCCGACGACGAACCCCCGGACACCGGGGTGCCGGGGGTCACGGAGCCGGGGGCCGCGGGCTAGGGC
>NZ_JACBWZ010001338.1 GCF_013870595.1 Streptomyces sp. WELS2
CGCCCGTAGCGGCCTGCTGTGCCGCAGGCTCTCGCTGGTGCCGCACGCCAAGGTGCAGAGCGTACGGCTCACCCAGGGACCCTGGAAGCGCCGCTGGAAGCTCGCCGACGTCCACGTGGACACCGGTGCCGACAAGACCGTCACGGCCCGGCTGCGCGACGCCGGGGAGGCCGCGCGGCTCCTCGCCGAGCAGGCGGAGAGGTCCCGCACGGGCCGCAGGGACGCCCCGCCGGACCGCTGGATGACGGCGCGCTGACACGGCTCGGGCCCGGCTCCCCCAGGGGAGACCGGGCCCTTCGCGGTGCTGTCGCCGGTGGCTCAGGAGGCCGCGGTGCGCAGCCCCTGGACGTCGATCTGCTCGGTCTCGTCGTGCGCCGTCAGGTCGATGATCTGACCGACACCCCGGGACCGCTCGTCGGCGGGCTTGAACCCGGCCTCCGACTCGGCCTTGTGCACGGCGAGCGCCTCGGGGCCCACGACGTCGGCCAGGTCCTCGTTCTGCACGGAGTCCAGCGCGGCCTTCGGGGTGCCCTTCTGCGTACCGAAGAAGTCGAACCCGCCCTCGGTCACCGGCCGCCGCACGGGCGCGGCCGGCACGACGGCCACGGCGGGCGGCACACCCGGGTTCCCGGCGGGAGCGGGCAAGGCACCGGAGGCGGGAGCCGGGATCCCAGCGGCGGGACCGCTGGTCGCGGAGGGCGACCCGGCAGCGGAAACGGGAGCAGAGCCAGGCACAGAACCGGCAGCGGAAGCGGCAGCGGGCGCAGCCCCAGCCGCGGACCCGGCATCCGGAGCGGAAGCGGATCCCGCGGCCGGAGCGGGCCCGGCAGTGCCCTCGTCCCCGGCGGAACCTTCCTGCCCGGGAACCCCCGCCGGACCGGCCACCGGCGCCGCAGCATCAGGCGCCCCGGTCCCGGGTTCACCCGCACCGGGCGCCCCCGTCGAGGATTCCGCCGTCCCGGCCTCGGCCGCCCCCGGCTCGTCCCCCTCGGGAGCGCTCTCCGTCGCCGTGTCGCGCTTGCCCTCCGGGCCGCCCGAGAGCTCGCCCGGGGTCTGCTGCTCGAAGCGGGCCAGCGCCGTCAGG
>NZ_JACBWZ010001339.1 GCF_013870595.1 Streptomyces sp. WELS2
TCGACGCCGGCTGGGACCCGGTCCCGGCCGCGCTGCGCGGAGCCGACCTGGACGACCCCGGCACCCTGCGCGGCACCGTCGACCTGGACACCGCGGACAACCGGGAACTGGCCCGCACCATCGCGGAGGAAGCCGTCGTCCTGCTGACCAACGACGGCACCCTGCCCCTCGCCCGGCCCCGCAGCATCGCCCTGATCGGGCCGAACGCCACCACCGGCTCGGCCGTGCTGGGCTGCTACTCCTTCCCCCAGCACGTCGGCGTGCACCACCCGGGAACCCCGGCCGGCATCGACCTGCCCACCCTCGAGGACGCGCTGCGGCGGGAGTTCCCCGACACGGAGCTCACCGTCGTCCAGGGCACCGGCGTGGACGACGGCGACGTCTTCGGCATCCCCGAGGCCGTCGACGCCGCGCGCCGGGCCGACGTCGTCGTGGTGGCCCTCGGTGACCGCGCGGGCCTGTTCGGCCGGGGCACCAGCGGCGAGGGCTGCGACGCCGAGTCGCTGGCCCCGCCCGGCGCCCAGCAGCGGCTGCTCGACGCGCTGCTCGACACCGGTACGCCCGTGGTGACGGTCCTGCTGTCCGGCCGGCCCTACGCCCTGGGGCGGGCCGTGGACGAGGCCGCCGCCATCGTGCAGGCCTTCTTCCCCGGCGTGGAGGGCACCGGCGCCATCGCGGGCGTGCTCAGCGGCCGGACCAACCCGTCCGGACGGCTGCCGGTCAGCGTGCCCCGCGACACCGGCGGCCAGCCCGCCACCTACCTCGGCGCACGGCTCGCCCAGGCCAGCGACGTCTCCAGCATCGACCCCACCGCGGCCTTCGCGTTCGGGCACGGGCTGTCCTACACGTCCTTCGACTGGGATGAACTGACCGTCGGCCGGGCGGAGGCGGACACCGGCGGCGAGTTCTCCCTCGCGTTCACCGTGCGCAACACGGGGGAGCGGGCCGGCACCGAGGTGGTCCAGCTGTATCTGCACGACCCCGTGGCGTCCGTGGTCCAGCCCGTGCAGCGGCTCATCGGCTACACCCGGGTGCGGCTCGCCGCGGGCGAGGTCCGCCGGGTACGGGTCGCCGTCCCCGC
>NZ_JACBWZ010000134.1 GCF_013870595.1 Streptomyces sp. WELS2
GGCGGTGGTGGCGGTCACTGATCCGGTCTGACAACCGAACACCTGATGCGGCCCCGTTCTGCGGGGCCGCATCCCGTTTCCGCCGGGAACGGAGTCTGGCGGGCCGTCAGGCCAGTCCCGCCCCGGCCAGCAGATACGCCGTCATCGGGTCGTAGTGGCGGGGGCTGACCACATGGTCGTCCAGCGGGACCACCACCTGTACGGTGCCCTCCGCCTCGGCGAGGAAGAGCGCCGGGTCGTTGCAGTCGGCGTACCCGACGGAGTCCACGCCGTGCTGCCCCGCGTATCCCGCCCAGCCGTGGTCGGCCACGACCAGGTCGGGCAGCGGGCGCCCCGCGCGCTCGAGTGCGGTCAGAACGGCCCGCATCGGCTCCCCGGAGTGGGTGTGCCACAGCGTCGCCCCGTGTTCCAGCACGGCCACGTCCGCGAACTGCATGACGTACCCCTCGTCCGTGCTCAGCCCGTCCGGGATGACCACGATCTCGCAGCCGGCGGCGCGCAGCGCGGCGGCCGTGGCCCGGTGCACGTCCAGCAGCCCGCCCGGGTGCCCGGTCGCGAACAGCACCCGCTGGCGTCCCTCGGCCGCCTTGCGCAGCCGCGCCGCCATCCGGTCCAGCGCGTCCACGGTCAGCTCGGGGTCGATGGTGTCCTGGCCGTACCGGTACTCCGGGTCGTCGTTGACACCCACCCGCTCGGCCATCACCGCGAGCACGTCCTGCTCGTCCGTCCAGCGGTCGCCCAGTTCCAGGCCGAGCCAGAAGCCCCGGACACCGTTGGCGAGCTGACGGTAGTGGGAGAGGTTGTTCTCGCGGGGCGTGGCGACGTCCCCCGCGATACGGGTGCGCACCAGATGGTCGACGAGCTGGGCGCGGCTGGGTGTCCCGGATATCGGCATGGCTCCCATTGTGGGGCAGCGCGCGGCGCCGGTCCCGGGGATACCGCCCGCTGGGACGGGGGTCACGCACCGGTGTGGTCAGGCCCGGCGCAGGGCGAGCCAGTCCTCGGTGAAGCGGGCGAAGCGGATCTCGTCCCGGGCGTCCACCGCCCCGCCCTCGTACAGCAGGCCGACCGTGGTGGAGCCGACGCGCACCAGGTCCGAGTAGCCGGACCAGTCCGTGGTGACGACCGTGCCCCGGTCCACGCCGTCCCAGGTCCGCCCGCCGTCGTAGGAGGAGCGGATCATCATGGTGCGGCGCCGGTCGGGGTCGCCGGGGCAGGCGAGCAGCAGGCGGTCGCCGAGCCGCAGCATCGAGCCCTGCACCTGCGGGGTGTACAGGTCCGGCAGGGCACGGAAGGGCCCGGTGAAGGAGGTGCCGCCGTCCCGGCTGACGGCCTGGGTGCGGTGGCCGAGGTCGGTGCCGTCCTGCTCCCGCCCGCTGACCAGGACCGAGCCGTCGGCGCGCTCGGCGAGGGTGAGTTCGGAGGGCTTCTGCCGGAAGGTGCCGTCGGCGGCGACGGGCCAGGTGTCGGTGGCGCCGATCCGCCAGTGGCCGCCGTGGTCGTCGCTGACGACCAGTGCCGCGTGGTTGGCGGTGACCCTGGTGCCGTCCCAGGTCTCGGTGTTGACGCCGAGGACCAGGCGCCCCGCGTAGCGGCCGTGGGTCAGCTGGACGCCGTGCACGGGCCCGGTGGCGTACCAGGAGTTCCAGTCGGCGGGCAGGATCTCGGGGCTCAGGTCGCGCGGCGCGGACCACGTCTCGCCGTCGTCGTCGCTGTACTGCAGGTGCGGGGTGCGGTCGCAGGGGACGCGGCAGCCGGCGCCGTCGGTACGGCCGGTGTTGTACGTCTCCGCGAGCCAGATCCGGCCGGTGTCGCGGTCCACGACCGGCGCCGGGTTGCCGTGGGTGTCGCCGGCGCCCTCGCTGACGACGTGGAGCGGTCCCCAGGTGCGCCCCCCGTCGGTGGAGCGCTTGAGCACGATGTCGATGTCGGCGGCGTCGCCGCAGTTGAGGACCCGGCCCTCGGCGAACGCCAGCAGGGTGCCGTCGGTCGTGCGCACCACCGCCGGGATGCGGAAGCAGGCGTAACCGGGGTCCTGGGCCGCCTTGAACAGCACCTGCTGCTCCAATCCGGGTGCCGCTGAGGGCGTTTGCGCGCGGGCCGGTGCGGCCGGCAGGAACGGAAGGAACAGTCCGGTCGCGGCGAGGACGAGCAGGGGTCTGAGGCGGGTGCGGAGACTCGGCGGCACGGTGCGGCCTGCCCTTCGTCGGCCGGATGAGCGGACATCCGGACATCCCATGTCCAACATGCGCCCGAACGACGGTAGTTGGGGGGTGCGCGGCTCACAAGAAGCGTGCACTCACGGGCACAGGACGACTTTGCCCAGATTGGCCCGCGTGGTGATCACCCGGTGCGCCGCCTCGGCCTCCTCCAGGGCGAACTCCCCGTGCACGGCGGGCTTCAGGGCGCCCTCGGCGTGCAGCCGCCACAGCTCCCGGCGCCACCACTCGTACAGCTCTGGCCGCTCGCGGGCGATCAGCGCCATCTGGAAGCCGGTCACCGACTTGGCGCCCACCAGCAGGTCGTACGCCGGGATCGTGCCGCCGCCCGAGCTGTAGGCGACCAGGCGGCCGTGCGGGGCGAGCGCGGCCAGGGCCGGGCCGAGCAGCTCGCCGCCGACGGCGTCCAGGACGCAGTCGACCGGCTCGCCCCAGCTCTCGTCGCCGTACCGCACGCAGTCGTCCGCGCCCAGGGAGCGGACGAAGTCCGCCTTCGCCGCGCCGGAGACGGCCCCCACGACCCGGCCCGCGCCCTGTGCCCGGGCGAGCTGGACGGCGAGGTGCCCGACACCGCTCGCCGCCGCCGTGACGAGGACCGACTCGCCCGGCGCGAACCGTGCCGCCGCCAGCACGCCGCAGGCCACCAGGCCGCTGCGGACCAGCGCGATCGCGGTGACGAAGCCGGCGTCGTCCGGCACCGGTGAGGCCATGGCCTCGCGCACCACGGCGAAGTCGGCGTAGCCGTGCCCGAAGCACAGTCCGGTCACCCGGTCGCCGGTCCGGAAGCGGGACACGCCGGGACCGGCCGCCACCACCTCGCCCGCGACCTCCCCGCCCAGCGGCACCGGCTCGGCGGCCTCGGCCACCTTGCGGACCATCGGCAGGGTGAGGCCGACGGCGGCGCAGCGCACCAGCAGCTCGCCGGGGCCGGGCTCCGGGACGGGTGCCTCCTCCAGGAACAGGGGGCCGCCGGCGGACTCGTAGCGGACGCGCCGCATCGCACACCTCCTCGGGCCGGGCACACCGGCACCGTCGGTCGTGGGGCCGTTCGTTGGGAACACCCATGAACTCGTTGGGGGTCCCAACGGTAGAGAAGGTTCATGGGAAAGTCCAATGATTCTTCGGTTAGGCTGCGGCCATGGCCGAAGCCCCCCTGCCCGCGATCCGTTCCCTGCCGAGCTGGCTCCTGGGCCGGGCCGCCGCCCGGGGCCGCGCCCTGGTCGCCGACGCCCTGGCGGCGGAGGGGCTGAGGATGTGGCACCACGTGGTGCTCTCCGCCGTCCGCGACCTCGCCCCGGTCGCCCAGGCCGACCTCGGCCGCGGTGTGGGCCTGGACCCCAAGGACGTGGTCGGCATCCTGAACGACCTCCAGTCCGCGGGCCTGGTCGAGCGCGCCCCCGACCCCCGCGACCGGCGCAAGAACGCCGTGACCCTCACCGATGACGGCGCCCGGCTCCTCACCCGCTGCGAGAAGGCCGCGCGCGAGGCCAACGACGAGCTGCTCGCCCCGCTGTCGGCCGCCGAACGGGAGCGGTTCACGGAGCTGCTGGCCCGGATCTCCGGGGTCTCCGGTGTCCCGGGTGGCCCGGGGCACTCCGCCGTGGAGGGCGGGGAGGGCTGACGTCGCCGACCGGCGGCCCCGTCAGCCGTGGGCGGCCGGCTCCCGCAGGGCGATGCGGTGCTCGCCCGCGTACACGTTCATCGAGGCGCCCCGCAGGAAGCCCACCAGCGTCAGGCCGGTCTCCGCGGCCAGGTCCACCGCGAGCGAGGACGGCGCCGAGACGGCCGCCAGCACCGGGATGCCCGCCATGACCGCCTTCTGCGCCAGCTCGAAGGAGGCCCGGCCGGAGACCATGAGGATCGTCCGGGACAGCGGCAGCGCGCCGCTCTGCAGCGCCCGTCCCACGAGCTTGTCGACCGCGTTGTGCCGGCCGACGTCCTCGCGGGTGTCCAGCAGCTCCCCGTCCTCGCCGAACAGGGCCGCCGCGTGCAGTCCTCCGGTGCGGTCGAACACCCGCTGGGCCGCCCGCAGCCGGTCGGGGAGGCCCGCCAGCAGCTCGGGGGTGACCCGGAGCGGTGGAGTGTCGGCGAGGGGCCAGCGCGCGGTCGTCCGGACGGCGTCCAGGCTGGCCTTGCCGCACAGGCCGCAGGAGGAGGTGGTGTAGACGTTCCGCTCCAGGGTGAAGTCCGGGAGGGTGACGCCGGGGGCGGTGTGCACGTCGACCACGTTGTAGGTGTTGGAGCCGTCCGCAGTGGCGCCCGCGCAGTAGACGATGTTCCGCAGGTCCGCCGCCGTGGCCAGGACGCCCTCGCTCACCAGGAAGCCGGCCGCCAGCGCGAAGTCGTCGCCCGGGGTCCGCATGGTGATCGCCAGCGGCTTGCCGTTCAGCCGGATCTCCATCGGTTCCTCCGCGACGAGGGTGTCCGGCCGGGTGGAGACCGCCCCGTCCCGGATGCGCAGGACCTTGCGTCGTTCCGTGACTCGTCCCATGTTCCGATCAGCCCCGGTTCTGTGCGTGCTGGACGCCGACCGTCCCATTGTCCTGCACACGAGGAGCGGGGGACGGGCGGGGGTCGGACAGGAGGCCGGCGCGGATTGCGTGGACGTCCGACGGCCTGACGGGAGCCGACAATCCCGACGCCGGATTCCTGTGGCCTCACCTGCCGTCGTACCGGCCGGTCACTGGCCACACTGGTGGGTCCCGCCACCCACGGCCCCGAGGGGATCCCCGCAATGAACGGCTCGCGCATCGTCGCCATCGGCCACTACCAGCCCGCCCAGGTGCTCACCAACGACGACCTGGCGGGCATGGTCGACACCAGCGACGAGTGGATCCGCAGCCGGGTGGGCATCCGGACCCGGCGCATCGCCGGTCCCGACGAGCCCGTGGACGAGCTGGCAGCGCACGCCGCCGCCAAGGCCCTCGCCGCCGCCGGGCTGACCCCGGACGACATCGACCTGGTCCTCGTCGCCACCTCCACCGCCGTCGACCGCTCCCCGAACACCGCCGCCCGGGTCGCGGCCCGGCTCGGCATCCCGGGGCCCGCCGCCCTGGACGTCAACGTGGTGTGCGCCGGGTTCACCCACGCGCTCGCCACCGCCGACCACACCCTGCGAGCCGGCGCCGCCACCCGCGCCCTGGTCATCGGCGCCGACAAGATGTCCGACGTCACCGACTGGACCGACCGCAGCACCTGCGTCCTGGTCGGCGACGGGGCCGGTGCCGCCGTGGTGACCGCCTGCCCGCCGGGGGCCGAAGCGGGCATCGGGCCGGTGCTGTGGGGCTCGGTGCCCGAGATGGGGCACGCGGTGCGGATCGAGGGGACCCCGCCCCGGTTCGCGCAGGAGGGCCAGAGCGTCTACCGCTGGGCCACCACCCGGCTGCCGGCCATCGCCCGCCAGGCCTGCGAGAAGGCCGGGACGGCACCCGAGGACCTGGCCGGGGTCGTCCTGCACCAGGCCAATCTGCGGATCATCGAGCCGCTGGCCCACAAGATCGGCGCCGTGAACGCGGTGATCGCCCGCGATGTCACCGAGTCCGGCAACACCTCGGCCGCCAGCATCCCGCTCGCCTTCTCCAAGCTGCTCGAACGGGGCGCCCTGCGCAGCGGCGACCCGGTGCTGCTGTTCGGGTTCGGCGGCAACCTGTCCTACGCCGGGCAGGTCGTGCGCTGCCCCTGAGGTGCGACCGCCCCTGAGGCGCGGCCGCCCCGGGTGCGGCTCCGGTGTGCCCCCTCCCGGGGACCTGGTACGGGTTTTCCCTGGGCCCGGTACGGAGCCTGGGCGCCGTAGGCCGTAGACCGTAGACTGTAGACGAAAAACAATCGATACTGAGCGTCCATCGCCCGCGTCAGACCCCGCCCAGGAGGACCGCGATGTTGTCGACCGGACTGCCGCACGGGACGGTGCCCAGGCTGGAGCGGCCGGGCCCGCTGCGCGAGCGCGTGTACGAGGCGCTGCTGGAACTCATCACCACCCGCGCCCTGCGGCCCGGGCAGCACCTGGTGGAGAGCGAACTCGCCGGGCACCTCGGCGTCTCCCGGCAGCCCGTGCGCGAGGCGCTGCAGCGGCTGAACACCGAGGGATGGGTCGATCTGCGGCCCGCCCAGGGCGCGTTCGTGCACGAGCCGACCGAGGAGGAGGCCGACCAGCTGCTCACGGTCCGCACCCTGCTGGAGGCGGAGGCCGCCCGGCTGGCCGCCGCGCACGCGGACAGCGCCGGAGTCGCCGCCCTGAAGGAACTGTGCGCCGAGGGCGAGCAGGCCGTGGCGGCCGAGGACGTGGACCGCGCGGTCGCCCTCAACGCGGCCTTCCACAGCAAGGTGATGGAGCTGGCCGGCAACACGGTCCTCGCCGGGCTCGCCGCCCAGGTGGACCGGCGGGTCCGCTGGTACTACACCCCGGTGGCCCGGCAGCGCGGCAGCCAGTCGTGGATCGAGCACCGGGAACTGATCGCCGCCATCGACGCCCGGGACGAACAGCGCGCCACCCGGCTGATGCGCGAACACACCGAGCACACCCGGCGCTCGTACCACGAGCGCGAGACCACCTGACCGACACCCGCCGGGCGTCCCCCCGTTCGGTCGTGAACAGGGGAACGCCCGGAATGGCGAGGCGGGTCGAACGGATGGGCCGTCAGGTGGCCGGACGCGGTGCCGGGGCCGGCGTCCGGTCCGTGCCGCCCCGGCCCGGCTGCCGCAGCAGCAGGGCCAGCGCCGCCGCCACCATGGAGACACCGCCGGCCAGCGCGTAGGCGCCGTCGTAGCCCCAGGCGCCGACCACCATGGAGCCGAGGCCGCCGCCGAACAGCCCGCTGATCAGCTTGCCGCTGTACACCAGGCCGTAGTTGGTGGCGTTGTAGTTCTCGCCGAAGTAGTCCGGGGTCAGCGCCGCGAACAGGGGGTAGAACGCGCCGCCGCCGAAGCCGGAGAGGAAGGCGAAGAACAGGAAGAGCCACTGGTTCTCCAGCTCGCCCGCCCAGATGACGCCGAACTGGGCGAGCCCGAGCACCACGATGACGAACACCAGCGTCGTCCTGCGGCCCCACAGGTCCGACAGCCAGCCGACCACCGCCCGGCCGATGCCGTTGATGACGGCCATCACACCCATCGAGGAAGCCGCCACCAGGGGACCGAAGCCGACCTCCTTGGCGAAGTCGACCTGGAAGGAGATCCCGAAGATCGACACCCCGGCCGTCATCACGATCAAGGCCCACATCAGCGGCAGCATCCCGGTCCGCACGGCCTCCTTGGGCGTGAACTGGCGTACCGCCGGCGGGTTCCTGACCAGGCTCGCGGAGCTCGTGCCGCTCCCGGGGCCGGTCGGCGGGGCCACGTCGGCGGGCCACCAGTTCTTCGGCGGGTCCTGGAAGAAGAACGCGCAGACCGCGACCACGATCAGCACGTAGCAGCCGATCAGGTCGAGCACCCGGTCGTAATCCCCGGTGTCGAACGCGTAGTTGAAGATGAAGATGAAGGGCAGCGAGCCGTAGGCGAAGCCCCCGTTGACGAAACCGGTCTTCGCACCGCGCCGCTCCGGGAACCACTTGCCGACCATGTTGATGCACGTGGCGTAGATCAGCCCGGAACCGACCCCGCCCACGACACCGAAGCCGACGATCGCCGGCAGGACGTCGCGGAGGTGGGACAGGGCCAGGAAGCCGAGCAGACACATCACGGCGCCGATGTACATCGCCCGGCGCGCCGTGAGCAGGCCCCGCTCGCGCAGCCAGCCCGCCGGGAACGCGATGCCCGCCTGGAAGAAGATCCAGACGCTCAGGATCCAGAACGTGTCGCTCTGGGTCCAGCCGTGGGCCGCGGACAAGGTGTCCTCCGCGGAGCCGTAGGCGTACTCCGAGACACTGATGGCCATCATGGAGACCCAGGGGAGGTACACCATGAACTTGCGGGAGTGACCGAGGATGTCCCGGTCCGTCTCACCGACGCGGTAGACCCGGCCCCGGGCGTCGGTCACCTCGCGGTAGGCGGGGTGCGGCCGGTCCGGTTCGGCCGGGGTCTGCCGTGTCTTCATGCGATCTGACGTCATGTCAGGCCAGCTCCTCGCCGGTGGGGGTACGGATGGAGGACGGGCGCCGGGCACGGGGTGGGGCCCGGCGCCGTGCGGAAGAGACCGTGCGCGAGAGGAGGAAGACGGCACAGCGGGTCGTTCACCGCGAAGCCGCCGTAGTCGCCGGTGCACTGGGTCCACCAGCTGGCGGCGGTGTAGATCACGGCGTACCGCCCGGTGCGCGCCTTGTAGGTGTTGACGAAGTCGGCGATCCAGCCGACCATCTGGCTCGCGGTCTTGCCGTAGCAGGCGGCGCCGTACGGGTTCCACTCGATGTCGAGGGCGCCGGGCAGGGTCTGGCCGTCCCGCGACCAGCCGCCGCCGTGGTCGACGAAGTAGTTGGCCTGGGTGGCGCCGCTGGTGGTGTCCGGGGTGGCGAAGTGGTAGGCGCCGCGGATCATGCCCACGTTGTACGAGCCGTTGTACTGCTGGGCGAAGTACGGGTTGGTGTAGTACGTGCCTTCCGTCGCCTTCGTGTACGCCCAGCGCACGCCGCTGCCCCACAGCGTGGACCAGGCGACGTTGCCCTGGTACGCCGAGACGTCCACGCCCTCGGTCTGGGTGACGTCGCCGGTGCTGGGGGTGCCGCTGCGCCCGTCGTGGGCGAGGACGCCCATGCCCATGTAGGCGGAGCCGCGGGCGGGCGTGTCCGCGGCCTGGGCGGAGGTGAGGGGGAGCGTGAGGGAGAGCGCCGCGAGCAGGGCCGTGACCAGGACGGCGAGGGGGCGCGGGGGAAGCGGGCGGGTACGACGGGTGGGACCGGGTCTGAGCACGGTCATGGCGTGCCTCCGGGATGGGGAGTGGGGGAGCGATGTGGGGATCGTGGGGGGTGACCGCCGGCCCTTTGGGCGTGGGCATGCCATTAAGGGCGTGGTAAAGAAGCTACGCACGTAGATGACGGCGTGGAAGGGGGTCCGGACGACGCCGTTGGTCTACGCCTGCGAAATACTGACGGAGCTGCGGCAATGACGACGTGTGACAGAAAATTTCAGGACTGCGAAACCGATCAGGGGTGCTGACGTGCACGAGGACAGAAACAGCGGTGGACCGGGAACCGCCTGCCAGGTGACGCCCAGTGGTGCAGACCAGGAATTCCTGTCCCTGGAACGCGAGTTGACCGTGCTCCTGCGGCGCGCCCGGGCCAACCAGGCCGAGATGGCCCGGGAGGTCCATCCCGATCTGGAGTCCTCCGCCTACGGCCTGCTCATCCGGCTGGACGAACAGGGCGGCCAGCGGGCCACCGAACTCGCCGCCTACATCGGGGTCGGCAAGGCCACCATGTCCCGGCAGCTGCGCGCCCTGGAGGAACTGGGCCTGATCGCCCGCGAACCCGACCCGGCCGACGGCCGCGCCTGGCTGGTCACCCTCACCGAGGAGGGCAGCCGCCGCGTCGGCACCGTCCGCGAGGCCCGCCGCGCCCGGTACGTCAGCGAGCTGGCCCACTGGGACCGCCGCGAGGTCGCGGAGCTGGCCCGGCTGCTGCACGAACTGAACGACGTCATGGCGAAATAGCGGCTCACAACCGCGCGTACACCACCGTCGCGTCGTCGTGCGTCTTGCCCGGCCCCAGGAAGGCCCGCCGCTCCCGGTCCGCCGCCTCCAGCTCCCGCACCCGCTCGACCAGCGACCGGGCGCCCTCCTTGGCGACCACGTCGAACAGCGCCGTCCAGTCCCCCTCGCGGAACATCTCCGTCCAGCGGGTCGCGCCGTCCGTCAGCGCGGCCAGCTCCCGCACCTCGCGCCGGGGCAGCACACCGGTGACCGCGCGGACCGCCACGGCGGGATCGGCGGCGGCCGTGAAGAACCCGCCCTCCCTGTTGCGCAGGCGGGCGTCGACCACGGCGTCCGACACCAGCGCGGAGCGCGGCAGCCGGGCGAGCCGGTCGTCCAGCACCGGGGTCACCGCCCCGTCGGGCCCCCGCAGCAGCAGCGCCGCGTCCGACAGCACCAGGTACTCGACCTCGGCGGCGGACCAGCGGGCCAGGGCGACGGTTGCCTGGGGCGTTCGCGGGTGAGAAAGGTCACAGGTCTCCGCGTGCGCCTCCGCGGTGCGCCGGATCGCCCGCCCGAGGATGTCCGTCAGCGTCAGATCTCGGCCGGAAACGGTCAGTTCGGTCAGCGCGCCGCCCAGCCGCGCGGTGAACCACGGCACGGAGTGCAGACAGCCCGCCCCGCCGCGCGGCGGCGTCACGCCGTCCAGGACGATCACGCAACCTCCCTGTCCGCAGGCGGGTAGTCCGACACCGGCGAAGTCCTCGTTGGGGCGGGTCGCGTCGCCGGGTTCCGAGACGAGATCAGTACGCACCCGGTCAGTCTGCACGACCCCTTCACACGGTGCGCCACGGCCCGGCGCGCGCCCGGGAATTCCCGCGACCTCGCAGGTCAGGCGCCGGGTTTGGGCTGGAATGAGGCGCTCCGGGAAGGCGTGGTGGCGAATATTGCCAAAGCCTGCCGCGCGCGTCCAACCGGCCCGCCGCGTCCGAGCCGGGCACGCGCCGGAGGAACTTGCCCGCCAACTCCCCTCCGATGTTCACTCCTTCGGGTGGCGGGTCAGGTGATGCGCGACCACTGCCCACCGGCGCTGGGAGGGTCGGGAACCGTACGAACCGGGTGTACGCACCACTTGGCCCCGAAGTGACGGGGTACCACCCGGGCCCCTGGGTAGACGAGTTCGAGAATGCGAGCACCGGTGCAGAAGAAGCGGCCTCGGCGCACAGGCAGTCAGCCGGCCCCCGCGGGGACCGTCCCGCAGACCCCCGTGGGCACCGGCCGCCCCACCCATGTGCGCACCCGGCTGATCGTCGCCGTCGCGGTGGTGGCCGCCGCCGTGGCGGGGGCCGGCGTGCCCGCGCTGCTCACCGCCTCCCGGGACGTCGGCGACTCCCAGAACCTGGTGACGCTCGCCGCCCGCACCCAGGACGCGCTCACCCTCGCCCACTCCCTGGCCGACGAACGCGACGAGGTCACCTCCTACGTCGCGGCCGGCCGTCCCCGCTCCAAGGCGCCCTCCGAGGACCGCAGCGCCCGCGTGGACCGGCAGGTCGCGGAGTTGCGCGCGGACACCGACACCCCGGCCCGCCTGCGCACCGCCCTCGACGGCGTCGACAAGCTGCGCCGGGCCGCCCTCACCGGCAAGACCGACGCCCTGCGGACCCACCAGGCCTACTCGGCGGCCATCACCGAACTGCACCGGCTCGCCGAGCAACTGGCCGAGCAGCTGCCCCCGCGGGCCGGCTCCGGTGCCCACGCCCTGGCCGAACTGGACTCCGCCGTCCAGCAGTCCGCCGCCGCCCGCGGCCTGCTGCTGGCCGCGCTGAACATCCCGGCGTCCACCCGGACGGTCATCGACCCCGTCACCGGCCTGCCCAC
>NZ_JACBWZ010001340.1 GCF_013870595.1 Streptomyces sp. WELS2
GACCTGCTCGCGCACGGCTACGTCCTCGAGGAGCTCCGTGACGCCCCCGACAGACCGGGCGGGGAGCTGGTCTTCGTGGCCCGCCGCCCCTGAGCCGCGGAACGCGTCGAAGCGCCGGGCCCGGCACCGCCTCGGCGCCCCCGGGAAAGGGCCGGGCGTGCGCTTCCGGGTGGTCCGGACGATGCTGGAGCCATGGCCGGGAAGCGTCCCATCATCGTGCACCTGCCGTCCCCGACCGGCGGTCGCCGGGTGCGGGTGGACGGCGAGATCCTCGGACTCGCGCACAACGTGCGGGACCTCGTGGAGTTCCTGCGCCGGGCGGGGCTGGAGATCGAACCGGAGGAGGTCGCCGACTCGCCGCTGATCGACTGGCGCGGAGTGGGCCCCGACCGGTGGGAGGCGGAGACCCGGACCTGACCGCCCCGACCACATGCGCGGGTACGCGAACTGACGGCCGGTCGGTGTCCCGGCGTGCCGGCGGGCACACTGGCGGCATGTCCTCCCGACGCAGAACCTGTCCCGTGTGCCACCGTGACATCGCCGTCGTCGCGGGCCGCTTCGCGCGCCACGACCCGCCCGGGGCCCGGGCGAACGGCGACCTCGTCTCCTGCGCCGGGTCCCGGCGGCACGCGCAACTGGGCGCAGGCCAGCCGTCCTTGGACGGCTACGCCGTACCGGACTTCCCCGGCCAGCTGCCCCTGTTCTGAGTCCGCTCAGTTCCCTGCGACGGACTTGACCGCGACCGACACCGGCGTGGAACCGCTGATCAGCTCCAGCGTGAGACCGGCCGTCGCGGGGGTGTCCACCAACTCCGCGAGGACGGCCGCGACATCGTCGCGGGGGACGGAGCCGCGCCCGGTGTGCGCCTCCATGCGGACCAGTCCGGTGCCCGGCTCGTCCGTCAGCGCGCCGGGGCGCAGGATCGTCCAGTCCAGCGCCTCCTGCCGGGTGATGTACGCGTCGGCCTCGCCCTTCGCGCGCAGATACGCGTCGAAGACCTCGTCCCCCCGGTGCGCGGGATCCGCGCCCATCGCGGACACCACCAGGAAGCGGCGCACGCGCGCGCGTACGGCCGCGTC
>NZ_JACBWZ010001341.1 GCF_013870595.1 Streptomyces sp. WELS2
TCGTGGAGGGCACCGCCGTATCCGGCGACGCGCGCGAGCACGGCGGCGGCGTCTCTGAGGCGGACGGCGCGGCCGGAGCCGATGTTGATCACTCCTTGCGCGGCGGAGAGCGAGGCGGCGTGCACGGCCCGGGCGACATCGCGTACGTCGACGAAGTCGCGCTGGACGCCGAGGCCGCCGAGCTTGAGTTCGCCGTCGCCGGACTGCATGGCGCGGCGCATGGCCTCGGCGAGCCGGCCGAGCGGGGAGCCGGCCGGGGTACCGGGCCCGGCCGGTGAGAAGACGCGCAGGACGACCGCGTCCAGGCCGGAACCGAGGACCAGTTCCGTCGCGGCGAGCTTGCTGACGCCGTAGGGGCCGCCGGGGCGCGGTACGGCGTCCTCGGGCGTGGAGGAGCCGGGCTGGCTGGGGCCGTACTCGGAGCCGCAGCCGATCTGGACCAGGCGGGCGCCGCAGCCGCTGCGGCGCAGCGCCTCGCAGACGGTGGCCACGGCGACGGTGTTGTGCCGGATGAGTTCGCGGGCGCCGCCGCGGGTCGCGCCGGCGCAGTTGACGACGACTCCGGGGTGGACCGCGTCCAGGAAGCGGGTGAGCGCGCCCGGGCTGCCGGTGGCGAGGTCGAAGCGGACGTCGGCGTCGTCGCCGCGGCCGAGCGCGGTGAGCTGGACGGCCGGGTCGGCGAGCAGGCGGTCGGCGACGAAGCGGCCGATGAATCCGTTGGCTCCGATCAGCAGGACCCTCATCGGGCGGCTCCCGGGGTGTGCGCGCCGGTGGTACCGGCCGTTTCGACGGCTCGTGCGGCTGCTCCGGACGCTCCGGCGGTTCCGGTGGCTCCGGACGCTCCGGGTCGGGAGGTGGTCATCTGGTGTTCTCCTTCGGAGGGATGGTGCGAACGCCTGCGGCGAGTGGCCGGGCCGGCGGGCGGGAGATCTACTCGGGTGCTCCCGTGGGAGCGTGGGCCGAGGCCCGGGTGAGGGTGCGGCCGGCGTGCCACAGCAGGGCCGGCGCCGCGGTACCGCAGGCGAGGACCGGTACGGCGGCCTCGCCCCCGATGTCCACGAGGGTCTGGACCGGGACC
>NZ_JACBWZ010001342.1 GCF_013870595.1 Streptomyces sp. WELS2
CGGGTCGGTGCCGGGGAACTCCAGGTTGTCGACGGCCCCGCGGACGTAGAGACCGGAGCCGCCGACCAGGACGGGCCAGCGGCCCTCGGCGAGCAGCGCGTCGATCCGCGCGCGGGCCAGTTTCTGGTACTCGGCGACCGAGGCGGTGACCGTCACGTCCCAGATGTCCAGCAGGTGGTGCGGGATGCCGCCGCGCTCCTCGGGCGTCAGCTTGGCGGTACCGATGTCCATCCCCCGGTACAGCTGCATGGAGTCGGCGTTGACGACCTCGCCGCCGAGTTGCTGGGCCAGGAAGACACCGAGATCGGACTTTCCGGCCGCGGTGGGACCTACGACGGCGATGACGCGGGGGGCGACGGGTGCACTGCTCACCGCACCAGTCTCGCAAACGCCCGGGAGACGCATCGAGGCAGTCGGCACCGGGCACCCGGTGGATAGGCGGCGGGCGAGGTGGGTACGTACCGGGCGACGCGGCGAATCGCCCGCACGAGTACCGTATGGGGTGGATCCGGGCGCATCAGCCCGGTTTCCCTGCACGGTTTCCCGGCAGGCGCACGGCGCGGTCGGCGAGGACGTCGGCGGGGAACCCCGCGAGGGAAGGTGGACCATGGGTCTGTTGGACAACATGAAGGCCAAGCTGGGTCCGGCCAAGGACAAGGTGTCGGACCTCGCCCGGCAGCACGGGGACAAGGTCCAGCACGGGATCGACAAGGCCGCCAAGGCCGTCGACGAGCGGACCAAGGGCAAGTACAGCGACAAGATCCAGGCGGGCACGGGCAAGGCCAAGGAGGCCGTGGACCGCCTCGCGCACCAGAGCGGCCCCACGGCGACACCGCCGCCCACGGACCCGACGACCCCGACCCGCCCGGAGGGACCGCCGCCGACTTCGTGAGGAAGCCGGCTCCGGCGGGGCCGTTCAGGACCAGGTGGCGACCAGATATCCCACGCCGTACGGCGCGTCCTCGTACAGCAGGGTGCCGGTGAGGCGGGTGTCGTGTGCCGCGCCGGCGAGGATCTGCCAGGGGGCGCGGCCGGCCGCCTTCAGTTCGCGGGGCCCCCGACCCCGACACCTTCTG
>NZ_JACBWZ010001343.1 GCF_013870595.1 Streptomyces sp. WELS2
GCGGCCGGCCGGCACCCGGTGGCTGGAGCATCCGGCCGTCCAGGCCTGGCGGACCGTCTGCCTGGCCATCACCGTGCAGGCGCTGCCGTTCCTGCTCCTCGGCACCGCGCTGTCCGGTGCCATCAACGCCTTCGTGCCCGCCGGGCTGTTCACCAGGGTGCTGCCCAAGCGGCCCGCCCTGGCCGTACCGGTCGCCGGGGCCGCCGGCGCCGTGCTGCCCGGCTGCGAGTGCGCCTCCGTGCCCGTGGCGAGCAGCCTGATCCGCCGGGGCGTGCCACCCGCGGCCGCCTTCGCCTTCCTGCTCTCCGCGCCGGCCGTCAACCCCGTGGTGCTCACGGCCACCGCCGTCGCCTTCCCCGGCAACCCCGCGATGGTCGCCGCCCGGCTGCTCGCCTCCCTGGTCACGGCGTCCGTGATGGGCTGGCTGTGGCTCTGGCTCGGCAAGGAGGAGTGGCTGCGTCCCCTGCTGCGCCGGCGGCCCACCGGGCACCGGCCCGGACACAGCCGCTGGACCGAGTTCCGGCTCGGCTTCCGGCACGACCTGCTGCACGCCGGCGGCTTCCTGGTGCTGGGCTCGATGGCCGCCGCCACCTTCGACGTCACCGTGCCGGGAGCCGTGCTCGACGCCTTCTCCGGCTCGCCGTGGCTGTCGGTGCTGTTCCTGGCGGGCCTCGCCGTGCTGCTGGCCGTCTGCTCGGAGGCGGACGCGTTCGTCGCCGCCTCGCTCACCGGGTTCCCGCCCACCGCCCGGCTCGCGTTCCTGGTGGTCGGCCCGATGGTCGACCTGAAGCTCATCGCCCTGCAGGCCGGCACCTTCGGCCGCGCCTTCGCCTGGCGGTTCTGCACGGCGACCACCGTCGTGGCGGTCGCCGGCAGCGTCCTGATCGGGGGAGCGCTGTGGTGAAACGCGCTGTCCGGAACCTGCTGCCGGCCCTGATCGGAGCCGGCCTGCTGCACACGGCCCTCTTCACCGATCTCTACCTGCGCTACGTCAAGGCAGGACTGGGCCCACTGCTGATCGGATCCGGGGCCGTCCTGCTGCTGCTCGCCCTGACGGCGGCCGTCAGCCCCGCC
>NZ_JACBWZ010001344.1 GCF_013870595.1 Streptomyces sp. WELS2
GCGTGCGTCCGTGCTTCTCCACGACGGGCAGGCCGGCCTCCCGTTCGAGGACGGCCAGCTGCTGGGAGACCGCCGGCGCGGTCAGGTGCAGGGCCTCGGCCGCCGCCGCGACGGTGCCGTGGATGGCCAGGTGGTGCAGGATCCTGAGCCGACGAACATCAAGCATCATCACATCTTACGCTTTGCATAAAGAAAGCTAACTGGACCTTCTTGTTTCGGTCTCGGCATCGTAGAGGGATGCGCATACGGTTCGCCTCCCCCCGCTTCCTCGCCCTGGCCGGCACCGTGGTCCTGTGGGCGTCCGCGTTCCCGGCGATCCGGGTGGGGGTCGGCGGACTGGGCCTCGCGGCGCTCTCGCTGCTGCGGCTGGCCATCGCCGCCGTCGTCCTGGCCGCCATCGCCCCGTTCGCCGGGGTCCGGGTGCCCCGGCGAAGGGACCTGCCGCAGATCGCGCTGTGCGGGTTCACCGGCATGACCGCCTACCAGGTGCTGCTGAACTGGGGCGAGATCCATGTGGAGGCGGGCACCGCGAGCCTGCTGATCGCCGTCGCCCCCGTGTTCAGCGTCCTGCTGGGCAGCTTCTTCCTGGCCGAACACATCAGCCGCAACGTGGCCGTCGGCAGCGTCATCGCCCTCGCGGGCACCGCCGTCGTCACCCTGAGCGACGGGCTGTCCGGGTTCACCGCCGCCTCCCTGGTGGTCCTGGCCGCGGCCGTCGTCCAGGGCGTCTACCACTTCGCCAGCAAGCCGCTGCTGCGGCACTACACCGGGCTGGAGGTGGCCACGTACGCCATGATCGCCGGCACGGTGTTCGCGCTGCCGCTCGTACCCGCGACGGCCCGGGCCGTGACCCACGCCCCGCTGGACGCACTGGTGGCGGTCGCCTTCCTCGGGCTGCTGCCGTCCGCCCTGGGCTTCGTGATCTGGGGCTACGCCGTCGCCCGCCTGCCGCTCGCCGTGTCCACGGCCGCGCTGTACCTGGTCCCGCCCGTCGCGCTGCTGGTGTCCTTCGTGTGGCTCGGGGAGATCCCGCACCCGGTAGAACTGCTCGGCGGTGCCGTCGTCGTGGCCGG
>NZ_JACBWZ010001345.1 GCF_013870595.1 Streptomyces sp. WELS2
ACCCGGCGCGCTCCCACGCGGACAAGCTGCGGCCCGCCGGGGACGACGGCGACACCCTGGTCGTGGTCGACCAGTTCGAAGAGGTCTTCACGCTCTGCCCGGACCCGGGGGAACGCGCCCGCTTCATCGGGGCGCTGCTGGCGGCCCGGGAGCCGGGCAGCCGGCTGCGGGTGGTCCTGGGCGTACGCGCCGACTTCTACGGCCGCTGCCTCGAACACCCCGAACTGGCCCGCGTGTTGCGGGACGCCGCGGTGCCGGTGCCCGCCATGGGCCGCGAGGAACTGCGCGAGGCCGTGGTCAAGCCGGCCATGGCGCGCGGCCTCACGGTCGAACGGGCGCTGACCGCGCAGCTGGTGGAGGAGGTGGCCGGCGAGCCGGGCGGCCTGCCCCTGCTGTCGCACGCCCTGCTGGAGACCTGGCGGCGCCGCACCGGCCGCACCCTCACCTTGCGCGCCTACGAGGCGGCCGGCGGAGTGCGCGGCGCCATCGCCCAGACGGCGGAAGACCTGTACGCCGGGCTCACCGACAGCCAGGCCGACCTCGTACGACGGGTGCTGCTACGCCTGATCGCGCCCGGCGAGGGCACCGCCGACACCTGCCGGCCGGTACGGCGCGCCGAACTGCGCGCCACCGGCCCGCACTCGTCCGGCACCGTCGACACGGTCCTCGAACGCCTGGCCCGCGCCCGGCTGATCACCCTGGACGGGGAGACCGTCCACCTCGCGCACGAGGCACTCATCACCGCCTGGCCACGGCTGTGGGGCTGGATCGAGGACGACCGGCACCGGCTGCGGGTACTGCGCCGGCTCACCGAGGCCGCCGAATCATGGCGGGAACTGGGCCGGGACCCGGGCGCGTTGTACCGGGGCGCCCGGCTGGCCGAGGCCACCGAGGCCTTCGACCCGGCCGACCGGGAGCGCGAACTCAGCGCCGTGGAGCGGGAATTCCTGACCGCCAGCACGGCCACGCACGCCCGCGAACGCAGACGGCTGCGCGGGCTGACCGGATCGGTGTCCGTGCTGCTGGTGCTCGCCCTGGTGGCCGGTGCCGTGGCCTGGCAGCAGCACC
>NZ_JACBWZ010001346.1 GCF_013870595.1 Streptomyces sp. WELS2
CGCCGTCGGGGGGCTCGGGTGAGGGCACGGCGTCGGTGTCCTCCACCGGCCGCGCCGAACCGGTGAACCGCCTTACCGCCGCCCCGTGTTCGACGCGGGCCGGGAAGGCGTCCGCCGCGGTGCGCCGGGCCAGCGCGGCGGTGTCGAGGGGCCGGTGGGAGGCCGCGACCACCACGTTGCCGAACCGCCGCCCGCGCAGCACCGCGGGCTCGGCGACCAGCGCGACTTCCTCGAACACCGCCGCCAGCGTGGCCAGTTGGGAGCGGAGGAAGCCGAACGGCGCGGCGTCGGCGAGATTGGCCAGGTAGACCCCGTCCGGCCGCAGCACCCGCTCGGCCGTGCGGACGTAGGCCAGCGTGGTGAGGTGGGCGGGCACCCGGGAGCCGCCGAACACGTCGGCGATCAGCACGTCGGCCCGGTCGTCCGGCGCGGCCCGCAGCCAGTCCCGGGCGTCGGCCGCGTGCAGCGCGATGCCCGAGCCGGCCGGCAGCGGCAACTGCTCGGTGACCAGTTCCAGCAGCCCCCGGTCCGCCTCGACGACGTCCTGCCGGGAGCCGGGGCGGGTCGCGGCCACATACCTCGGCAGGGTCAGCGCGCCCCCGCCGAGGTGCACCACGTCCAGCGCCCGCCCGGTCTCGGCCACGGTGTCCAGCACGTGCCCCAGCCGCCGCGCGTACTCGAATTCCAGGTACGCCGGGTCGTCCAGGTCCACGTACGACTGCGGGGCCCCGTCGACCGTGAGCAGCCAGGCCCGCTCCCGGTCCACGTCGGGCATCAGCCGGGCGGTGCCGTGGTCGGTGGTCCGGGAGACGGGTATCGATTCGTTCACCCTGCCATTGTCCGTCCCGTGGCCGTACGTCACCGCACGTCCCCGGCGGCACCGGCCGCCGTCGCGCGGCTGCCCGGAGCGGCAGGGGAGTTCGGGTCATACGCCGATCACACATGTGCGTCGGTTAGTGTCTGCGGATGCTCGATGCCAACCGCTCTGGCACCGCCCCGATCTCTCCCCCGGCGGCCACACCCGCTCCCCCTGCCGTCCCCGCCACTCCGCCGGCGGCCACA
>NZ_JACBWZ010001347.1 GCF_013870595.1 Streptomyces sp. WELS2
GCCCGTGCAGCACGACCAGCGGCAGCCGACCAACCCCGGTGCCGCGCCGCTCGGTTACACCGCCGCCGTGGAGCTGTCCTCGGACCGGCTGCTCAACAACAAGAAGCAGAAGGCGAAGAGCGGACGGCCCGCCGTGGCCGGCGGCCGGTTCAAGCTGGGCGGGAAGAAGGAGGAGGCCGAGCGGCAGCGGAAGCTGGAGCTGATCCGCACGCCGGTGCTCTCCTGCTACCGGATCGCGGTGATCAGCCTCAAGGGCGGCGTGGGCAAGACGACCACGACGACCGCGCTCGGCTCCACCCTGGCCACCGAGCGGCAGGACAAGATCCTGGCCATCGACGCCAACCCGGACGCGGGCACGCTCGGGCGCCGGGTGCGGCGGGAGACCGGGGCCACCATCCGTGACCTCGTCCAGGCCATCCCGTACCTGAACTCGTACATGGACATCCGGCGGTTCACCTCCCAGGCGCCGTCCGGCCTGGAGATCATCGCCAACGACGTGGACCCGGCCGTCTCGACCACGTTCAACGACGAGGACTACCGGCGGGCGATCGACGTCCTCGGCCGGCAGTACCCGGTCATCCTGACCGACTCGGGCACGGGTCTGCTGTACAGCGCCATGCGCGGGGTGCTGGACCTCGCCGACCAGCTGATCATCATCTCCACGCCCTCGGTGGACGGCGCGAGCAGCGCCAGTACGACGCTGGACTGGCTGTCCGCGCACGGGTACGCCGACCTGGTCTCCCGATCCCTGACCGTGATCTCCGGGGTGCGCGAGACCGGCAAGATGATCAAGGTCGAGGACATCGTGGCGCACTTCGAGACCCGCACCCGCGGGGTCGTCGTCGTGCCCTTCGACGAGCACCTGGCCGCCGGCGCCGAGGTCGACCTGGACATGATGCGGCCGAAGACCCGCGAGGCGTACTTCAACCTGGCCGCGATGGTCGCCGAGGACTTCACCCGGCACCAGCAGGCGCAGGGGCTGTGGACGAGCGACGGCAACCCGCCGCCGGTGGCCGCCCCGCCGATGCCGGGCCAGGCCGTGCCGGGCCAGCAGTTCTACGG
>NZ_JACBWZ010001348.1 GCF_013870595.1 Streptomyces sp. WELS2
CAGCACCGGCAGGAACGCGGTGCCGGGTGCGTCGGTGCAGTCCGGTCCCAGGGCGGACAGCACGGCGTCCGGGCCCACCTCCAGGAAGGTGCGGACCCCGGCGTCGGCGAGGGAGCGGACGGCGTCGTGGAAGCGGACCTTGGCGCGCACGTGCTCCACCCAGTACTCGGGGTCGCGCAGCTCACCGGCGACGGGGCCGCCGGTGACGGTGGAGACGACCGGCAGCCGCGGTTCGGCGTAGTCCAGGACGTGCGCGATCCGGCGGAACTCGGCCAGCATCGGTTCCATCAGCGGCGAGTGGAAGGCGTGGCCGACCCGCAGCCGCTTGCCGTCGTGGCCGCGCGCGGCGAGTTCGGCGGCGATCGCCTCCACGTCGGCCGCGTCCCCGGAGACGACGACGGAGCCGGGCCCGTTGACGGCGGCGATGCCGGTGCGCGCGGTGAGCAGGGGTGTCACCTGGTCCTCGGCGGCCCGTACGGCGAGCATGGCGCCGCCCTCGGGCAGGGCCTGCATCAGCCGGCCGCGGGCGGCGACCAGGATGGTGGCGTCCTGCAGGGTGAGGACGCCCGCGACATGGGCGGCGGCGATCTCCCCGACGGAGTGCCCGGCGAGTTGGTCGGGGGTGAGCCCCCAGCTCTCCAGCAGCCGGTACAGGGCGACTTCCAGGGCGAACAGGGCGGGCTGCGCGTACTCGGTGCGGTGCAGCAGTCCGGCCTCGGGGGTGCCGGGGCCGGCGAACAGGATCTCCTTCAGCGGCCGGGCGAGCTGGAGGTCGAAGTGGGCGCAGACGTCGTCCAGGGCGTCGGCGAACACCGGGTGGGCGGCGGCGAGTTCGCGGCCCATGCCGGGGCGCTGGCTGCCCTGTCCGGTGAACAGGAAGCCGAGTTCGCCGTCGGCGCGGGCGGTGGGCGGGGTGGTGCCGGAGGCCAGGTCGTGCAGGGCGGCGCGCAGTTCGGCGCGGTCGGCGGCGACGAGGACGGCCCGGTCGGGCAGGGCGGCGCGGGACCGACTTCACCCACGAAGCGGTGAGGTTGGGCTGGGCGCAGCCGCGGTTCTTGCCGC
>NZ_JACBWZ010001349.1 GCF_013870595.1 Streptomyces sp. WELS2
CGCTCGCCGCTGGCATGGGCCGTGATGGTGTTCATGGGCATGACGTCGTTGATGTTCTACACGCTGACGGCATGGCTGCCCGAGATCATGCACGATCACGGGTTCACGCCGGCCACCGCGGGGATGATGAACTCGGTCATCATCGTCATCGGCATCCCCCTCGGTTTCGTCGTACCGGTGGCCGCGGCCCACATGCGCGACCAGCGGCCGCTGGTCCTCGCAGTCGTCGCCCTGATGGCGGCCGGGCTCGTCGGCCTGCTGCTGGCTCCGCGGGCCGGCTGGGTGTGGATCGCCGTCTTCGGAGTCGCCACGGGCAGCGCGTTCCCGATCGCCCTCACGCTCCTCAACCTCCGTTCCCCCGATGCCGCGGTCACGGCGCGGCTGTCGGGCATGGCCCAGTCCGGCGGGTACCTCCTCGCCGCCTCCGGCCCGCTCACCTTCGGTGTGCTGCGCAGCGTCACCGGCGGCTGGGAGGCGTCGATCTGGCTGCTGCTCGTGCTGGTGGTGCCCGAACTCGTCTGCGGTCTGCTGGCCGCACGGCCCGGCCTCGTGCGGCCGGGCCCGCCACCGCCGGACGGCCCCGAGGAGAGTCGTCCGGAGCCCGCGCGGGTCTCCGCGCGGTCCACCGAGGCGGACCGCGCCCGCTGAGAGACCGGCCGTCCCCTGTCCGCGCCTCGCCCGCGCCGGGCGGAGCGCACCCCCGTACCTTCCGCGTCGACCACAGCCGTTTGACGACCCCCGGGAGCACGCATGACCATCATGCAGCCCGACCTGAGCATCTTCGAGAGCCTGGAATCCGAGGTACGCAGCTACTGCCGCGGCTGGCCGGCGGTCTTCGACCGCGCGCACGGCGCACACCTCGTGGACGAGGACGGCCACCGGTACCTGGACTTCTTCGCCGGCGCCGGTTCGCTCAACTACGGCCACAACAACCCGGTGCTGAAGCGGGCGCTGCTCGACTATCTGGACCGGGACGGCGTCACCCACGGCCTGGACATGGCCACCACCGCCAAGCGCGCGTTCCTCGAGACCTTCCAGCGCCTGGTCCTGGCGCCGCGGGAG
>NZ_JACBWZ010000135.1 GCF_013870595.1 Streptomyces sp. WELS2
CGCGGGCGACCTGGACGGGGCCGTGCGGGCGTACCAGAACGTACTGGCCGACGACCCGGCCCACCCGGAGGCCAAGCTGGGCCTGGCGCAGGCCGAGTTGCTCCGCCGGGTGCAGGGCATGGACCCGCAGAAGGTGCGCCGGGAGGCCGCCGAGAAGCCCAAGGACGCCGAGGCGCAGATCGCCGCCGCCGACCTGGATCTGGTGGGCGGTCATGTCGAGGACGCGTTCGGCCGGCTCATCGAGACGGTGCAGCGCACGGCGGGTGACGCCCGGGACGCGGTGCGGCGCCGGCTGCTGGAGCTGTTCGAGGTGGTGGGCCCGGAGGACCCGCGGGTCGTGGCGGCTCGCAGGGCCCTCGCGCGCGCCCTTTTCTGAGGGGCGGTACCCGGCCACGGCTTGTGATGCCGTGGTGAAGGATTCTCCGCCAAGGTGTCACGGCGGCCGCGCTTTACCAAATCTTGGGAAACGCGGCCGCTGTTACTGCGAGTAAATCGAAGCCGTTGGTCTGTCTGGATTCGTCCAGGGATCAACGGCTTTGCTCTGCCCGACGATGCCACCGTAAGTCGCGCTCCGAGACCGGTCGGTCGTCCTCCGGTTATCCCCCCGTTACTAGCCAGTAACGAACCCCCTTGTGTCCAGGCCGAGAATGCACCACGATCGGCGACGCTCGGTCCATTCCCGTACCCCGGCAGCCGGCCGGGTCACGAGGCAATCTGGGTCCCCACCGAGCGGGGCCGGCGGCAGTGGCGCCGGGTCCAGGGCAGGGGGGTCTTCGTCACTCCGGCGAAGCCTGTCCAGCAAGGTTGTGCGTGATGTGTGTCAGGCGCGACCCAGTGGTTGTCGCTCGGGGGTGATCGCCGGTGATTCGGGCGCGCAGTGCGCCGCCGAGTGCGGGCGCTCTCCTTTCCGAGGACGTAGCACTTCTCCCATCCCTGCCCGGCTGAGCCGCCGACCGAGGGCGAGTCCGGGCCAGGAGATGTACGTCCGAGAAGGAGGAAATATGGAGTCCCAGGTGCGTGGCGGGACCAGATGGAAGCGGTTCGCTGTGGTCATGGTGCCCAGCGTGGCCGCTACAGCCGCGATAGGTGTCGCCCTCGCGCAGGGCGCTCTCGCGGCTTCGTTCAGTGTGTCGGGGCAGTCGTTCAAGGTGACGGCGAAGTCGCTGCACGGCGAGGGCTTCTCGCAGTACGGCGCGATCGACCAGGGCTACACCCTCACCGGGGGGAAGGCGGCTCACCCCGTCGCGGTCTCGGCCTTCACCACGGCCCGGATCCAGAAGATGTGCCAGTCGGTCGTGACGCCCGACCTTCCGATCATCGGCGATGTCACGCTGCGGCTGGAGGCGGGTGACAGCTCCGACGAGAAGAAGCAGGTCCACGCGGAGAACCTGTACATCGACGTCGAGGACCTGCAGGCGGACGCCACCTTCAACGGCCTCGACATCGGCGTCGCCGGACGCGATCTCAAGGGCGCCCACATGAAGGACGCCGAGATCCAGAACAAGCAGGCCAACCCGTTCGGCTTCGCGCAGCAGGCGGACTCGGTGGACCTGACCGGCGTTAAGCAGACGGCGTGGGCGACCACCGCCGGAACCTTCAAGCTCAGCGGTCTGCACATGTCGCTGCACAGGGGCAGCGGCAAGGACATCGAGTGCTACTGAGCACCGGCTGACGGGCGGGGGAGCCGTGGCGCCCCCGCCCGTCCACACTCCGGCCGGGTCTTCACGACCGGCCCACATCACCACCACAGCAACGCCGCACCAGGGAGCTGTTTTCCATGAGCGCCGAGACTCCTGCCGCCGCACCCGGTCAGTTCACCCGCCGGAGGCTGCAGTTCCGCGCCTGGCGGGGCACGCGTCCGTTCTGGGCCGGGCTGCTCGTCATGCTCGGCGGCTTTCTGATCCTGTACTTCCCGTACGCGCACCTGCAGCTCGGTCACCTCAGCATGACGGTCGGAACGCCCGGTGGCTCCAGTTCCCTGATCATCGGTGGACTGCTCATCACCCTCGGGGTCATCCTCTGGTTCCAGCAGCACATCCGGGTCTTCGGGGGTGTCGCGGCGATCCTGCTGGCGCTGGTGTCCATCCCGCTGTCCAACATCGGCGGCTTCATCGTCGGGTTCCTGTGCTCGCTGACCGGCGGAGCGATGGCCATCGCCTGGGCGCCGGGCACCCCGGCGCGGCAGCAGCCGGCGGACGGGGCGGCGGGCCAGGGCGGTTCGCCCACCGCCGCGCCCCTGCCGGAGCAGCGCGGGTACGGGCTGGACGACCCGAACGACCTGTCAGGAACGAACCCGGCCAACGGGGCGAACGGGAGGCACAGTGCCGGCTGACGAGGTGACGCGCGGGACCGACGTGGACGGGTCCCGCGCGAGATCCGGGCCCCGTCACGCGGCCCCCAGGAAGCCACTGTTCACCAGGTTCCACATGCCGGCCGGCAAGGCCATAGCCTCCGTGGCGATGCCCACGGCCGTGCTCATGGGCATGGGATTCACGTCCTCGCTGGCCCTCGCCGACAACAACGGCAACTCCTCGTCGTCCCCTTCCGCGCCGCCGTCCGCGTCGGCCAAGGACCTGACGCGCGAGGAGTACGAGACCTGCGTCAAGGCGCTGGACGAGGAGAAGGGCGACAAGAGCGCCAAGGACGCCAAGGACGCCAAGGACGCCAAGGACGCCAAGGACAAGGACTCCTCCGAGTCGCCGTCGCCGTCCGCCTCCGACAGCGCGTCGGAGGCGGCGTCGCCGGAGAAGAGCAGCGGGAGCGAGAAGACGCGGGAGAAGGGCGGGGCCTCTTCGCCGGATTCAGGTTCCGACGACAAGGCCACGCCCGGTCCGACCGCGACCTCGGACCCCGCTCCCGCCGGACGGGACGCGCACACCTCCGGCTCGTCCGGCACGGGTTCGGGCTCCTCCGGGACGGACTCCGCCCCGGCGGACCCGGGTTCGGCCTCCGGCGGTGGCACGGACGCGTCGGCGAAGACCCGGGACGGGAACCTCCTGGACACCATCGGCGACACGATCGGCGACATCCTCACCGGCGGCGGGGGCAAGGGCACGGACACCACCCCGCAGACCCCGGCCCCGGCCCCTACGTCGTCCCGGCCGCCGGAGGGCGGGGGCTCCGGCACGAACTCCGGCGGCGGCGCCGAGGACATGGCCGGGGACACGGCCAAGGACACGGCCGGGGACACGCGCAAGGCGGCCGACGACACCGCCGGTACCGGTGCGAAGGCCGGCGAGAAGGACACCACCGGCCCGGCCGGGGAGGCGACCCCGAGCCCGTCGTCCAGTCCTTCGTCCACCCCGCCGTCCAGCCCCTCGGGCACGCCGAGCCCGTCCGGGAGCGCGTCCGTCTCCCCGGAGGACTGCCCGGTGGCCACGGACCGCGAGGGCGGCGTCGACAACACGGTGGCGGTGGCCGACGACCCCTGGTACCTGGACGCCAGCTCCTTGTACCTCAAGGGTGCCGACTACCAGGGCATCGTGCAGGTGAGGCGGGCGGACGGCACCACGAAGAAGGTGCTGAAGTACGTCATCTCCAAGGGTACGGAGATCGGTGACCTGCACCAGACGGTCAAGGACAAGCAGGCCGGCAAGACCTACCACGTCCAGGCCGCCAAGGGCTCGACGTCCACCATCACCGGCGGTGACACGGTGATGTACACCGAGAGCATCTCCGGGAACCTGTTCGGGCTGGTCCCGGTGACCTTCAGCCCCGACAGCCCGCCCCCGCTGAACATCCCGCTGATCTACTTCACACACGTCAAGGTGGTCCAGGCGGCCCAGTTCGGCGGCAATCTGCACATTCCCGGCATGCACGTGTACACGACCGACTGAGCGGTCGCGCAAACCGGTCCGGGAGCCGCACAAGGCCGAGGGCGCCCCCTGTCGCAGGGGGCGCCCTCGGTGTGTCACGGACCCGGTGGGTCAGCTGCTCTGGTCGCCCAGGTGGTGGACGCGGAGCATGTTGGTGGTGCCGGGCACGCCGGGGGGCGAACCGGCGGTGATGATCACGGTGTCACCCGCGTCGAACCGGCCCAGCTTGGCGACCTCCTGGTCCACCAGGTCGACCATCTCGTCCGTGGTGTTCACGAACGGGACGACGTGGGACTCGACGCCCCAGCTCAGGGTGAGCTGGTTGCGGGTCGACTCCTCCGTGGTGAAGGCGACGATCGGCTGGGTGGCCCGGTAGCGGGACAGCCGGCGCGCGGTGTCACCGGACTTGGTGAACGCGATCAAGCCCTTGCCGCCGAGGAAGTCGGCGATCTCGCAGGCCGCGCGGGCCACCGAACCGCCCTGGGTGCGCGGCTTCTTGCCGGGCACCAGCGGCTGCAGGCCCTTGGACAGCAGCTCCTGCTCGGCCGCGGTGACGATCTTCGACATGGTCTTGACCGTCTCGACCGGGTACGCGCCCACCGAGGACTCGGCCGACAGCATGACCGCGTCGGCGCCGTCCAGGATCGCGTTGGCCACGTCCGAGGCCTCGGCGCGGGTCGGCCGGGAGTTGGTGATCATCGACTCCATCATCTGGGTCGCGACGATCACCGGCTTGGCGTTGCGCCGGCACAGCTCGATCAGGCGCTTCTGCACCATGGGGACCTTCTCGAGCGGGTACTCGACGGCGAGGTCGCCACGGGCGACCATCACGGCGTCGAACGCCGCGACGACGTCCTCCATGTTCTCCACCGCCTGCGGCTTCTCCACCTTGGCGATGACGGGGACGCGGCGGCCCTCCTCGTCCATGACGCGGTGCACGTCCTGGACGTCCTTGGCGTCCCGGACGAAGGACAGCGCGACCATGTCGCAGCCCATGCGGAGGGCGAAGCGCAGGTCCTCGACGTCCTTCTCGCTCAGCGCGGGGACGTTCACGGCCGCGCCGGGCAGGTTGATGCCCTTGTGGTCGGAGACGACACCGCCCTCGATGACGATCGTCCGCACCCGCGGGCCCTCGACGTCCAGGACCTTCAGCTCGACGTTGCCGTCGTTGATCAGGATCTGGTCGCCGCGCGAGACATCGCCCGGCAGCCCCTTGTACGTCGTACCGCAGATGTGCTTGTCGCCCGGTACGTCCTCGGTCGTGATGACGAACTCGTCACCGCGCTCCAGCTCGACCGGGCCCTCGGCGAAGGTCTCCAGACGGATCTTCGGGCCCTGGAGGTCGGCGAGGACGCCGATGGGGCGGCCGGTCTCCTTGGACGCGGCCCGGACGCGGTCGTACCGCGCCTGGTGCTCGGTGTGGGTGCCGTGGCTGAAGTTGAAACGGGCTACGTTCATGCCCGCCTCGATCATGGCGACGAGCATCTCGTGGGAGTCGACCGCGGGGCCGAGAGTACAGACGATTTTCGAACGGCGCATGGGGCGATCCTATCGGTTTGTTTCGCTACGGAATATTCCGTCTGGCGGAAGATACAAATGAGTGCCACACCGCTCAGGTGCTATTCAGTTGTTCTTTCCGACCAGTGCGTAGGTCTGCGTCGCGATCTCCAGTTCCTCATCCGTCGGCACCACGGCGACCGCCACCCGGGCGGACTCGGGCGAAATCAGCCGCGCCCCGCCGCCGCGCACGGCGTTGCGCTCCGGGTCGACCGCAAGGCCCAGGCCCTCCAGTCCCGCGACCGCCGCCTCCCGCACCGGTGCCGCGTTCTCCCCGACCCCGGCGGTGAAGGCCACCGCGTCCACGGTGCCGAGCACCGCGTAATAGGCGCCGATGTACTTCTTGATCCGGTGAATGTAAATGTCGAAGGCGAGCGCGGCCTCTTCGTCGCCCTCGTCGATCCGGCGACGGATCTCCCGCATGTCGTTGTCCCCGCACAGACCGAACAGGCCGCTCCTCTTGTTGAGAAGAGTGTCGATCTCGTCCATGGACATATCGCCAACCCGGGCCAAATGGAAGATGACGGCCGGATCCAGATCACCGGACCGCGTACCCATCACCAGCCCCTCCAAGGGCGTCAGCCCCATGGAGGTGTCCACACAGCGGCCCTTCTCCACCGCGGAGGCGGAGGCGCCGTTGCCCAGGTGCAGCACGATCACGTTGACCTCGGACGGGTCCTTGCCCAGCAGCCGGGCGGTCTCCCGGGAGACGTAGGCGTGCGAGGTGCCGTGGAAGCCGTAGCGGCGGATGCGGTGCCGGTCGGCGATCTTCGGGTCGATGGCGTAGCGCGCCGCGGACTCCGGCATCGTCGTGTGGAACGCGGTGTCGAAGACGGCGACCTGGGGCAGGTCGGGGCGCAGCGCCCGGGCGGTGCGGATGCCGGTGAGGTTGGCCGGGTTGTGCAGCGGGGCGACCGGGATCAGCCGCTCGATCTCGGTGAGCACCTCGTCGTCGATGACGGTGGGCTCGGTGAAGAACATCCCGCCGTGCACCACCCGGTGCCCGATGGCGGCCAGTTCGGGGGAGTCCAGGCCGAGGCCGTCGCGGCTCAGCTCCTCGCCGACCGTCTTCAGCGCGGCCTCGTGGTCGGCGATGGGGCCGGTGTGCTCGCGGGTGCCGCCGCCGGTGAGGCAGGTGTGCTCGATCCGGGAGGTCTGCTCGCCGATCCGCTCGACCAGGCCCACCGCGAGGCGGCTGCTGTCCCGCATGTCCAGCAGCTGGTACTTCAGCGACGAGGAGCCGGAGTTGAGGACGAGGACACGGGTGGGGGAGGTCACTGCTGGGACGCCTTCTCGGTGGGGGTGTGGGCGGGGGTCTGGGCCTGGATCGCCGTGATGGCGACCGTGTTGACGATGTCCTGGACGAGGGCGCCGCGGGACAGGTCGTTGACCGGCTTGCGCAGGCCCTGAAGGACCGGGCCGACGGCGATCGCGCCGGCCGAGCGCTGCACGGCCTTGTAGGTGTTGTTGCCTGTATTGAGGTCCGGGAAGATCAGAACCGTCGCCTGTCCGGCCACGTCCGAGTCGGGCAGCTTGGTCGCCGCGACGGACGGCTCCACGGCCGCGTCGTACTGGATCGGGCCCTCGATCTTCAGGTCCGGCCGGCGCGAGCGGGCCAGCTCGGTGGCCTCGCGCACCTTGTCCACGTCGGCGCCCGACCCGGAGGTGCCGGTGGAGTACGACAGCATCGCGATCCGCGGCTCCACGCCGAACCGGGCCGCGGTGGCCGCCGACTGGATGGCGATGTCCGCGAGCTGTTCGGCGTTCGGGTCCGGGTTGACCGCGCAGTCGCCGTAGACCAGCACCTTGTCGGCCAGGCACATGAAGAACACCGACGAGACGATGGAGGCGTCCGGCCGGGTCTTGATGATCTCGAAGGCGGGCCGGATGGTGGCGGCGGTGGAGTGCACCGAGCCGGAGACCATGCCGTCGGCCAGGCCCTCCTGGACCATCAGGGTGCCGAAGTAGTTCACGTCGGAGACGACGTCGTAGGCCAGCTCGACGGTGACGCCCTTGTGGGCGCGCAGGGCCGCGTACTTCTCGGCGAAGGCGTCGCGCAGCTCGGAGGTGGCCGGGTCGATCAGCCGGGTGTCGCCGAGGTCGATGCCGAGGTCCGCGGCCTTCTTGCGGATCCGGTCCTCGGGGCCGAGCAGGGTCAGGTCGCACACGCCCCGGCGCAGCAGCACCTCGGCCGCGTGCAGCACCCGCTCCTCGGTGCCCTCCGGGAGCACCACCCGCCGCTTGTCGGAGCGGGCCTGCTCCAGCAGCTTGTGCTCGAACATCATCGGGGTGACCCGGTCGCTGCTCGGTGCGGATACCCGGCGGGCCAGTTCGGCGGTGTCGACGTGGCGCTCGAACAGGCCGAGGGCGGTCTCCGCCTTGCGCGGGGTGGCCGCGTTCAGCTTGCCCTCCAGGGAGAACAGCTGCTCGGCGGTGGGGAAGCTGTTGCCGGACACCGACAGCACCGGGGTGCCGGGGGCGAGCCGGGCGGCCAGGGTGAGGATCTCGTCGCGCGGCACCTCGTTGAGCGTCAGCAGCACACCGGCGATCGGCGGGGTGCCGGCGCTGTGCGCGGCCAGCGAGCCCACGACCAGGTCGGCCCGGTCGCCCGGGGTGACGACCAGGCAGCCCGGGGTCAGGGCGCCCAGCAGGTTGGGCAGCATGGCGCCGCCGAAGACGAAGTCCATCGCGTCCCGGGCGAGGCCGGAGTCGTCGCCGAGCAGCACCCTGGCGTCCAGGGTCTGGGCGATCTGGGCGACCGTCGGCGCGGAGAGCGCGGGCTCGTCCGGGACCACGTAGCAGGGCACCGGCAGCCGGTTCGCCAGCCGCCCGGCGATCTCGTCGCGGTCCTCGCGGGCGACCCGGTTGGTGACCATGGCCAGCACGTCGCAGCCGAGCCCGTCGTAGGCGCGGTAGGCGTTGCGGGTCTCGGCGAGCACCGCCTCGGCGGTCTGCTTGCGGCCGCCCACCACGGGGATGACCGAGGCGCCGAACTCGTTGGCGAGCCGGGCGTTCAGGGACAGCTCGTCCGGCAGCTGGGTGCCGGCGAAGTCGGTGCCGAGGACCAGGACCACGTCGTAGTCCCGGGCCACCAGGTGGAAGCGGTCGACGAGGGTGGAGACCAGCTCGTCCGTGCCCTGCTCGGCCTGGAGCGCGGACGCCTCCTGGTAGTCCATGCCGTAGACCGTCGCCGGGTCCTGCGCGAGGCGGTACCGGGCCCGCAGCAGCTCGAACAGCCGATCGGGTCCGTCGTGGACGAGCGGACGGAAGACGCCCACCCGGTCGACCTGCCGGGTGAGGAGTTCCATGACCCCCAGCTCCACGACCTGGCGGCCGTCACCGCGGTCGATCCCGGTCACGTACACGCTGCGCGTCACGTGTCCACTCCGTTCCTCATGTCGCTTCTGTCGCCTCTGTGGCATAAAAATCGCCCACCAAGGTGAGCCGAACCCTCTTGACAATACCCCTGCTGACGGATAAGGCGCCCGTCAGGACTTCACCGCTCCGGCGGACGTGAAAGAATCGTCACTGGCTCACCGGCACACGACAGCGAGCAGGAGACACAGCACGATGCGCATCGGAGTTCTCACCGCAGGCGGCGACTGCCCCGGCCTGAACGCCGTGATCCGCTCGGTCGTGCACCGGGCGGTCGCCCAGTACGGGGACGAGGTCATCGGCTTCGAGGACGGTTACCGCGGTCTGCTGGACCGCCACTACCGGCCCCTCGACCTGGACGCGGTCAGCGGCATCCTGGCCCGCGGCGGCACCATCCTCGGCTCCTCCCGCCTGGAGCGCGACCGGCTGCGCGAGGCCTGCGAGGGCGCCGCCGACATGGTCGAGGAGTTCGGTATCGACGCGCTGATCCCGATCGGCGGCGAGGGCACCCTCACCGCGGCCCGCATGCTCTCCGACGCGGGCCTGCCGGTCGTCGGCGTACCGAAGACCATCGACAACGACATCTCCTCCACCGACCGCACCTTCGGCTTCGACACGGCCGTGGGCGTCGCCACCGAGGCGATGGACCGCCTGAAGACCACCGCCGAGTCCCACCAGCGGGTGATGGTCGTGGAGGTCATGGGCCGGCACGCCGGCTGGATCGCCCTGGAGTCCGGCATGGCCGCCGGCGCCCACGGCATCTGCCTGCCCGAGCGGCCCTTCGACCCCGCCGACCTGGTCAAGATGGTCGAGGAGCGGTTCGCCCGCGGCAAGAAGTTCGCGGTCATCTGCGTCGCCGAGGGCGCCCACCCGGCCGAGGGCACCATGGACTACGGCAAGGGCGAGATCGACCAGTACGGCCACGAGCGCTTCCAGGGCATCGGCACCGCCCTCGCCTACGAGCTGGAGCGGCGCCTCGGCAAGGAGGCCAAGCCGGTCATCCTCGGCCACGTCCAGCGCGGCGGCGTCCCCACCGCCTACGACCGCGTCCTCGCCACCCGGTTCGGCTGGCACGCCGTCGAGGCGGCGCACCGCGGCGAGTTCGGCAAGATGACCGCGCTGCGCGGCACCGACATCGTGATGGTGCCGCTCGCGGAGGCCGTCACCGAGCTGAAGACGGTGCCGAAGGACCGCATGGACGAGGCCGAGTCGGTCTTCTAGAACAGGTCGCGGCCGGTCTGGAACAGAACCGGCCGCGGTCGCCGGGCACAGGACCGGCCGCGGTCGCCGTCCGTCAGGCGGTCCGGTCCGTCACGGACCGCCAGAAGGCCTCCACGATGGCGTCCAGGAACCGCTGCCCCGGTTCGCTGGCACTCCGGCTGCCGCCGCCCCAGCTGAGGGTGGCGGCCATGTGCCCCTGGTAGTCCTGGTGCAGCTCCTGGAGGACCGGCTCCAGGACGTCCTTGTCCAGGGGGACGAGCCTGAGCAGCGGCCGCGCATAAGCCTGCCAGCGGGTCGTCACCGCGCTGCGCAGCAGCTCCGCGAGCTTTGCCTCGCGGCCGGTGACGGCGACGAAGTCGGGCAGCGCCAGCCGGAGGATCCGCGCGAGCGCGGCCGACTGGCGCTCGTTGCCCCGCCATACCCCGCTCTCCTCCGCCTTCAGGTACGCGCCCAGGTCCATGCCGACGGCGTGGGCGACGTCCTCGGGCGCCACGGCCCGGGCGATGCGGTGTTCGCGCAGGGTCCGCGGCCGGCTGATCAGCTCACCCGGCGAACACCACAGCACGCCCGCGAGCGCGGTGAGTTCGGGGTTGCCGGGTGAGAGGGTGCCGCGCTCCCAGGCGATCACGAGATCGGGGGTGACGTACGGCAGTCCGTACGAGACGCGCATGGCGTAGGCGACGTGCTCGGGGCCCATGCCGAGCGCGGCGCGGAGCCTGCGGGCGGCCGGGGCGTCGAACGGGAGAGCAGGGGGGTTCGGTTGGGCTGAGGGTTGGCGCACCCCGCACAACGTAGGGGCGCGGAGGGAGCCTGACCACGGTCGGTTCCGCCGAGATCACGGATCGTAGGAACGTACGGGGTGATCACCGGGTGGGTCCCGGCACCCGGTGTCGGCCGGCCTCGCGGCGTCACCCCTTCACCGCGCCGCCCAGCGCGAACCCGCCGCCCAGCCGCCGGGCCACCAGGACGTACAGCAGGATCACCGGCGTGGAGTACAGCACGGAGAACGCGGCGAGCCGGCCGTAGGCCACCATGCCCCGGTTGCCGAAGAAGTCGTTGACGCTCACCGAGGCCGGCATCCGGTCCGGGCTGAGCAGCAGCATGAACGGGACGAAGAAGTTCCCCCACATCATCACGAACGAGAACACCGTCACCACGGCCAGTCCCGGCCCCATCAGCGGCAGCACGATCCGCACCAGCGACTGCGCGGCCGAGGCCCCGTCCGTCCAGGCCGCCTCCTCCAGCTCCCTGGGCACGCTGTCCATGAAGTTCTTCATCAGCCAGACGGCGAAGGGGAGTTGGGAGGCAGCGAAGAAGAAGACGGTGCCCTGGAGGGTGTCGATCAGGTTCACCCGGACGAACAGGGCGTACACCGGCACCATGATCGCCGTGATGGGCAGGCTGGTCGCGAACAGGATGGTCAGCAGGAACGGCCGGTTCAGCCGGGAGGGGAACCGGGACAGCGGGTACGCGGCGAGGGCCGCGCAGCCGACGGTCAGCGCCGTGCCGCCCCCGCACAGCAGCAGGCTGTTGAGCAGCGGCGTGTAGGTGATGTCGGGGGTGAGGACCGCCCGGAAGTTGTCCAGCGTGAGCTCGTCCGGGATCCGTACCCGCAGGCCGGCGCCCGGGTCCACGGCGGACAGCAGCAC
>NZ_JACBWZ010001350.1 GCF_013870595.1 Streptomyces sp. WELS2
CCGCGCCAGATCGGCCACGTCGGCCGCGCCCACGGACACCAGCACCCGGTAGGCCGCCTCGTGCGTCTCGTCCAGGCCTATCGCTGCCAGCATCGCCCCGCGCTCCTCCGTGTGCGTCGACCAAGCGGAAACGAGAGCGGCGTGGCGGTGAACGGCCACGGCGCGAACCCGCCGCCGGACATCATCGCCGCAGTGGCGGCGCGTCCGGCAAGGTGACAGCGGCCGCAGAACGCACGGCCGTTCACCTGGTTCACGGGCGCGATACCGGGGAACCCGGCCGGTGCGATGGCCCGGCCCCGGACGTGTGTGCGAGCGCGTGGTAGGGGCTCCGGGGCCGGACCATCTCAAGCGCCGCCGGGCGGCCCTCCCGTGGGGGGTAGGGCCGCCCGGCGGCCAACGCCCTTTGCTCGTAGGGCTGTTCAGTCCCCCACCCAAAGTGCCGGACGAGGCGGGGCGGTGCGCGGCAATTTCCCGGTGTCCCGGTTTTTCCGTGGTCCGTGCGGTGACAATCAGGGGCATGAGCGGGCAGGGCGCGATCCCCGATCGTCAAAACGACGACTGGTGGGGGGAGTTGTACGACGGCATCACGCCGGACACGGGTCCCGCGCGGGCGCCCGACTCCCTGGACGACCGGTACGCCTCGGCACGGAACGCGGTGACGGAACGGCCGGGGCCCGAGGAGCCGTCGCCCGCCCAGGAGCCGTTGTCTTCCCAGGAGCCGTCGTCCTGCCGGGAGTCGTCGCCTCCCCCGGAACCGGAACCGGAGCCGGCCGGGCCGCCGCAACCGGACCACCCCGCCGACTCCGCCGACCTCACCGACTCCGCCGTCCCCGCGGACACCCCGGACCACGTCGGCTCCGGACCGCCCACCTACGAGCCCGAGCCCACCACGCTCCCGCCCGCCGACCCGGACGCCCTGGACGGTCTGGTCCCGGACACCGTGCTGGACGGCGCCCGGTTCGGGCCGTGCACGCTGCGCACCGTGTCGCAGCGCGGGGACTCGGCGCGCTACCGGGGCGAAATGCGCCGGGACGCGCTGCTCACCGCGCGGTTCGGGACCG
>NZ_JACBWZ010001351.1 GCF_013870595.1 Streptomyces sp. WELS2
TCGCGCCGTAGGCCGCCGCGGGGGGCGGGTAGCCGTACGCCCGCACCCCGGCCACCGCCGCGTACGCCTGCCTGCGCAGCGTGAAGTGCTGGATGTCCGCGGCCAGGTAGTACGCGATCGAGCCCACGAGCGAGCCCAGCACCAGCACCAGGCCCACGTAGCCGCCGGTGGTGTGGATGTCGTCGCCCGGCTCCAGCCCCAGCAGGACGACGCCGAGGAGGTCGGCGACCAGCACCGCCACGAACAGTCCCCAGTCCAGCGACCGGCGCGTGACGATCGCCAGCCGCAGCGGCATCGCCCAGGACAGGAAGCCGAGGGTGAGGATCCCGACCGCCACGAACAGCACACGCAGGCAGACCAGCCACGCGGTGTGCGGCGGCTGCGTCACCGGCTGTCCGTAGCCGTGGCCTTGCATGGCTGCTCCCGGTCCTGGAAGTGGGCGTACCAACCGCCCGGCGGGTCGGCGGACCACGCCCCTCGTGCGATGGTCGCTTCGAGCATATGGCCCGCCACGGACAAACGATCAGGGCTGTACCGAACCGTTGTGCGGCCGCCGGCGCGGGATCGTTCGCGCGGGATCAGACCGGTGCCACCGTGCCGTCGGTGAGCCCGTCGTACATCCCGCGCACCAGCTGCTCCCCGAGCCGGCTCGCGTGCCTGAGCGCCCGCTCGAACTCGTCGAGGGCGCGGAAGCGCGCGCCGTAGCGGTGCTGTTCCTCCAGCGGGAGCCGGGGCAGGTGCAGCCGGCGCACGTCCAGCCGGGTCGCCGTGGAGGCGTAGCTGCTGGCCTGCCGGTTGTTGGCGGTACCGCGCAGGAACCCGGCCAGGAACCACGGATCGAGCGCCGTGCGGTCGGGGCGCAGCAGCACCAGGTTGCGCCCCAGGGCGGCGCCCCCCGTGGCCTCGTCGATCACGCGCGCCACCGCACCCCCGCCGAGCACGGGTACGACGACGTCGCCCGGCTCGGTCAGCACGGCCTCCTCCTCGCTCTCGGGCAGCGTGCCGGACGGCGCCGTCCCGGCGAGGACGTCGTGGTCGGTGAGCACCGGCACGCGCGC
>NZ_JACBWZ010001352.1 GCF_013870595.1 Streptomyces sp. WELS2
GGCGTGGCCGTCATGTAGAGGCGGCGCAGGGACGGGATCTTCTGGTTGTCGTGGACGACCGCCCACGGCTTCCCGATCCGGCCCGAAACGCGGTGGGCTTCGTCCACGACGATCAGGTCCCAAGCCGCCAAACCCGCAGCGTGCGCCCGCTCCAGCGTGCCCAGCCCGAGGCTGGCGCACGTGGCGTACACGGTCACCTTCTCCAGGCCCCGCGTCCACTCCACCAGCTCGTCCACGTCCGTGGTGTTGGGGAAGGACACCTCCTCACCCCGCAGCGAGGACACCCCGATCATCGGCCCCCGGCGCGGCGCGTCGTGTGGGGAACCGCCCGGCATTCTGGCATGGACACCCGAGTTCATGGAAGCGCGCCCACGGCACTTCCCCGGTACCTCTCCCGGCGCGAGACGACTGCGCGCGACCGGTTGACGAGAAAGCGCTTGCGCCCTACGGTCCGTTCATCAGTGTGACCGGCAACCGTGAAAAGAGGCCCTTTTCACTCCACTTTTGAACATTGGCGTTCTAGGTTGCGTACGGTATTCATGTACGTGACCATCCCTCACGCGGAAGAAGGCAATCGGGACAATGACCTCATCGGCAACCTCGCGGGGTCTGCTGGGCGGCCTGGCCACCCTCGGGCTCACGTTGGGCATGATCATGACTTCCTCGCCGGCGGGCGCGGCCACTTGGCCCGCTCCCAACGGCAGTCAGGCGGTCACCAAGACCATCAAGGTGTCCGGCACCACGGACTACGGGATGAAGCGCCTCTACGGCAGCGGCGACCTCGGCACCGGCGGGCAGGGCGAGGACCAGGACCCGATCCTGGAACTCGCCCCCGGCGCGGTCCTCAAGAACGTCATCATCGGCTCGCCGGCTGCCGACGGCATCCACTGCGAGGGCAGCTGCACGCTGCAGAACGTCTGGTGGGAGGACGTCGGCGAGGACGCGGCCACCTTCCTCGGCTCCTCGTCGTCCAACGTCTACACCGTCAGCGGCGGCGGGGCGAAGGAGGCCAGCGACAAGGTGTTCCAGTTCAACGGCGCCGGCACGCTGAACGTCTC
>NZ_JACBWZ010001353.1 GCF_013870595.1 Streptomyces sp. WELS2
TGGCGCGCTCGGCCCGCAGGGAGTCCCCGGAGCGCACCGCGTCCACGATCTCCCGGTGCTGCCGGCAGGTGACCCGGGGGTCCTGCGGCATGGCCGCCAGGTCGCGCCGCACCCGGTGGAACGCGTCCCAGAACGCCTCCAGCACCTCGCCGAGCAGCACGTTGTCCAGGCCCCGGTACAAGGTGGCGTGGAAGGCGCGGTCGGTCCCGGCGAGCCCGGTGCCCTCGGCGGCCTCCCGCTCCATCCGGTCGACGAGCGCGTCCAGCTCGGCCAGGTCCGCCTCCTCCAGCCGCCCGGCCAGCCGCGACACCAGTCCCGTCTCCACGGCCTCGCGCAGCTCCAGCAGCTGGAGCAGGGAGTCCTCGCCCCGGTAGTGGCCGGCCACGGTCCGGAAGGCCAGCCCCTCGATCATCGGCGCGAACGACATCGAGCCGACGTACGTCCCGAAGCCGTGCCGGATCTCCACGATGCCCATCGCCTGGAGCGCCTTCAGGGCCTCCCGCACCGAGTTCCGGCTCGCCCCGAGCAGCCGCATCAGCTCCGGCTCGGTGGGCAGCGGGGCGCCCGAGGGCAGCCGCCCGTCCACGATCAGCTTCTTGATCCGCTCCTGAAGGTCCCGGGCTGCCATGGCCAGAGCGTAACCGCCCGTCCCGACCCCGGGCAGACGAAAAGCCCCCCGCCGAAGCGAGGGGCTTTTCCGTCGGTGCGCCGCCAGGGACTCGAACCCCGGACCCGCTGATTAAGAGTCAGCTGCTCTAACCAACTGAGCTAGCGGCGCCTGCTGACAGGGAAAACTCTACCGGAACCTCAGGGGTGCTCCGGACCGCTTTCCGGTGGCCCGTACCCCGCCCGGAGGGTCCGCGTACATCATTCGGACCGTCAGAATGCGCGATTCCAAGGCGGTTGGGAAACTGATCAACGTGCGCACTCGCGGACACATCTCCCAGAATGTGAGGCAGATCGCATGACCGCTCCGATGTTCGAGGAAGTCGACCCCGCGAGCGACTGCCTCTGTCCCCGCTGCCGCCTCTCCCGGCACGGTTCCCCGCGCCCG
>NZ_JACBWZ010001354.1 GCF_013870595.1 Streptomyces sp. WELS2
CGCGCGGCTTGTCGCCCTCGTCGTCCTCGCCCCACTCGCTCTTGCCGCCGCGGCCCCCCTTGCCCTTGCCGCCGCCCTTCTCCTCCTTGCCGCCCTTCTCCTCGCCGTCGTCGTCCTCGCCCTTGTCGCGGTAGCTCTCGGGGTCGAACCTGCTGTCGTCGTTCTCCGAGCCCCAGCTGCCGCTGCGCACCGCGGCGAGTGCTCCGCCGCCCGTGTGCATTCCGCCGCGCGGCCCGTCGTGTTCCCCTCCGCCGTCGCGCTTGTTGCCGTATTCGTTGTCGTCGTCGCTGTCGGATCCCTTGTCACGGTCGGAGTCGCTGTCGTGCTCCCTGCTGTACGAGGAGTCGTCACGACCGCTGTCGTGTCCGGCCGGAACGGCGAACGCGGCTCCGGGCGTCGCGAAGGCGAGGGCGGCCGTGGTGGCCGCCGTCGCCAGGAGCATGCGGGCAGAGCGCATAGTGATGTCCTTCCGCCGTGACCGGGCAGCGGATACCTCATCAGCTGGATGGACCCGGTCCCGACATGAACCACCGTCAGTGAGGCCCGCGGCGCCCACCATCCGAGCCGCCCAGCCGGGTCACCATGCCACCCGTCTGCCCCAGCGCGTCCGCTTGGCGACCCCTCGTCCGGGTCAATCGCCGGCGCGTCCGTACGCCTGCCAAAGTGAGCGGAGGGGGCCGCTCGCGAACGACACCGGCCCCCTTGTTATGACCGCTGTCATAACGCACGCTGGTGCCGACAGCACGACAGGCCGACGCGGTGGGAGGAAGCGGTGGCGGACGGAAGGGCGCGCGCCCTGTGGGAACGGTACGAGCCGGTGCACGACCTCGTGTACTTCGCGCCGGAGGCGCACCGGGCGGCGGACGCCCTCGGGCTGCGCGGGTTCTGGATGGGGTACTTCGCGCTGCGCGCCGCCCCGCTCGGCGCGGTGCCCCCAGCGGTGGTGACGAGCTGTTTCTACGTCTTCCACCCCTCCCGGGTGGCCCGGGCGCTGCCGGACGCCTGGACGTACGCGCCCGCGGACGAGGTGCTGGCGGCCCGGCTGGAGGCGAT
>NZ_JACBWZ010001355.1 GCF_013870595.1 Streptomyces sp. WELS2
TGGTCCTCGCCGTGCCTGCCGGCGAGCACACCGCACAGCCCGCGCAGCACCCGCGGGTCCGGGGTCTCGGGCACGTCGGCCAGGCCGCCCCAGCGGTCGGAGTGCTCCAGTGCGGCCACGAGGCCGAGGCCCCACACCTGCGCCTGGTCGGGCCGGATCGCCGTCTCCACGCCGGGGACCTGGACGGCGCCACTGGTCAGGCACCACAGGGGCGCGGACACGGCGGCGTCGCCGAGCGCCTGGATCAGCAGCAGCGCGCGGGCCGGGGCGGCCGTGAGCGTACGGTGGTCCGGGCCCGTCGTCTCCTCCGCGGCCGGCGGTTGCGGCAGGCACAGCACACCGGCCGGTGCGTCACCGTCGAGTCCGCCGACCGTCTCGGCGATCCGCCGGGCCAGCCGCTCCCGGTCGTCGTCCGCCGCCACGGCCAGCCGTACGACCCGGGCGCCCGCGGCCGTCAGGGTCTCTTCGACCGGTCCCGCCCACGGGTGGGCCGGGTCGCCGTCGGGTACGGCGAGCAGCCAGGCACCGCCGAGCGACACGGCCTGCGCCTCGGACACCGGCCGCCAGTCGACGCGGTAGTGCCAGGAGTCCGTCTCGGAACGCTCCCGGTTGTCCCGGCGCCAGGGACCCAGCAGCCCGAGGACCTCCTCCAGCCGGGAGGCGTCGTCCACGCCGAGCAACTCGCCGAGTTCCGCGCGGTCGGCGCTGTCCACGGCCGCCCAGAACCGGCTCTCCTCCGGGTCACCGGCATCCGCGGCCACCACACCGGCCGACCCGTCGAGCCAGTACCGCTCCCGCTGGAAGGCATACGTCGGAAGGTCCAGGAAGTCCGCGGTCCGCCCGGCGACGGGCCACCGGACCTCCAGCCCGGCTACGAAGGCCTCGCCCAACGCCAGGCTGAAGCGCCGCTGTTCGTCCTCGTTGCGGCGCAGCGTCCCCAGGACGACCGCCTCGGCACCGGCCTCTTCGACGCTCTCCTCCACCGATGCCGTCAGCACCGGGTGCGCACTCGACTCGATGAATACGTCGAAACCGTCGGCGAGAAGA
>NZ_JACBWZ010001356.1 GCF_013870595.1 Streptomyces sp. WELS2
GGGTCGTGGTGACGTACACCGTCCGCAACGGCCGCGACGCGCTGGCCACCGGGCTGCGGCTGCGCATCGGGCTGCCCGCCGGCATCCCCGACAGCGGGCCGCCGCCGGGCTGCGACGCCTCCTGGCTGTGCGCGCTGCCGGACCTCGAGCCGGGCGCGAGCACGGTCGTGCGTGTCGTCCTCAGCCCCGACAAGGCGATGACCGGCCAGGTCACCGGCGTGCTCACCACCACCGGCACGGACGCCGACCGCGGTGACAACACCGCCCGGCAGCGGCTGCGCATCCTCCAGCCGCGCATCATCGCCGTACCGGACATCGGCAAGCCCGGCTTCGTCACCTCCGTGCGCGGCAAGGACTTCCCGCCCGGAGTGCCGGTGCGGTTCACCTGGAAGCCGGGGATCACCGCGGCGGCGGCGCCGACCGTACCCAAGCCCGACGGCACGTTCATCGGCCAGCTGCTCATCCTCGCCAAGGACCAGACCGGGCCCCGCGTCATCATCGCCAAGGGTCCCGGATTCTCCCCGGTGAAGACCGACTTCCTGGTGGTCAGCGGCAGCATCCAGCCGCCCGACGAGGTGACCCGCCGGTGATCCACGAGGTCGACGAGGGGCTGCGCCGGCTGCTCGAGGAGTCCGGCCTGGAGGCGTCGGGCGTCGAGGTCGTCTTCGACGCCCCCACCCGGGACTGGGCCGCGCGCCGCAGCGCGCCCACGGTCTGCGCCTTCCTGTACGACATCCGGGAGGACGCCACCCGGCGCGGCAGCGGCGCGGGGGAGGTGTACGACGCGGACGGGCAGCTCGTGGGGCGGCGCACCCCGCCCCGCTGGTTCGACCTGACGTACCTGGTCACGGCGTGGGCGAGCCGCCCGCAGGACGAGCACCGGCTGCTGTCCCAGGTGCTCTCCCGCCTGGTGGCCGTCGACACGCTGCCCGCGCGGCTGCTCACCGGCACGCTCGCCGAACTGGGCCTGACGGTGGGCCTGGACGTCGCCGGGGCCGCCGCCGACGTACCGGCCGCCGCCGAGGTGTGGTCCGCGCTCGGCGG
>NZ_JACBWZ010001357.1 GCF_013870595.1 Streptomyces sp. WELS2
GGTGCTCGCGCTCGCGCTGATCGCCGCGTTCCAGCTGGGCAGCTGGGCCTTCCACCAGCTGACCGGACTGTTGATCAACATATTGATCGCGTTCTTCCTGGCCCTTGCCGTCGAGCCGGCGGTGAGCCGGATGGCGGCCCGCGGCATACGCAGGGGGCTCGCCACCTTCCTGGTCTTCTTCGGGCTGACCATCGTCATAGCCGGGTTCGTCACCCTGCTCGGCTCGATGCTGGCCGGCCAGATCATCAAGATGGTCGAGGGCTTCCCGGAGTACCTCGACTCGCTGATCAACTGGACCAACCACACCTTCCACACCGAGCTCAGGCGGGTGGACATCCAGGAGGGCCTGCTCCACTCCGACTGGCTGCGCAAATACGTGCAGAACAGCGCGGCCGGCGTCCTCGACGTGTCCGCCCAGGTGCTCGGCGGGCTCTTCCAGCTGCTCACGGTCGGCCTGTTCTCGTTCTACTTCGCCGCGGACGGCCCCCGGCTGCGGCGCGCCCTGTGCTCCGTCCTGCCGCCCGCGCGCCAGGCCGAGGTGCTGCGCGCCTGGGAGATCGCCGTCGACAAGACGGGCGGCTATCTCTACTCGCGCGGTCTCATGGCCCTCATCTCCGGCATCGCGCACTACATCCTGCTGGAGGTCATGGGCGTGCCCTACGCGCCCGTGCTCGGGGTCTGGGTGGGCCTGGTCTCCCAGTTCATCCCCACCATCGGGACCTACCTCGCGGGCGCGCTGCCGATGCTGATCGCGTTCACCGTCAACCCCTGGTACGCGGTGTGGGTGCTGGGCTTCGTCGTGATCTACCAGCAGTTCGAGAACTACATGCTCCAGCCGAAACTGACCGCCAAGACCGTCGACATCCACCCGGCGGTCGCCTTCGGCTCGGTCATCGCCGGCACCGCGCTGCTGGGCGCGGTCGGCGCGCTGATCGCCATCCCCGCGGTGGCCACCCTCCAGGCGTTCCTCGGGGCGTACGTGAAGCGGTACGCCGTCACGGACGACCCCCGGGTGCACGGGCACCGCAGCAGGACACCG
>NZ_JACBWZ010001358.1 GCF_013870595.1 Streptomyces sp. WELS2
TCGTGGTTGCCGGGGACGCACAGGGGGACGCCGAGGTGGTGGAGGGCGCCGGCGGGGCTGGAGCGCCGCGCCGAGCTGCGCACCCTGGGTGTCGCCCGGCTGCCGCTCGCCGACGCCGTCGACCGGCTCGCCGGGCTGGAGAAGGAGCCGCAGTGGTGGCGGCGGCTGTACGACAGCCTCGCCGGGGTCGACCCGGAGCGGCTGTCCGGGCTGCCGGTGCCGCTGGCCGACAACAGGACCACGATCGGGCCCCGGCAGGTGCTGCTGCCCACCCCGGACGCCGCCCGGATCGACCCGGACGTGCTGGGGCGGCTCGGGCTGAAGGTCGCCCACCCGGACGCCGCGCACCCGCTGCTGGAGAAGCTGGGCGCGCTGCCCGCGACCCCGCGCGCGGTGCTGACCACCCCGCAGGTGCGGGCCGCCGTGGCGGGTTCCCTGGAGGAGGACGGCGCCCTGGGCTGGGAGGAGGACGCGCCGGACGCCGAGGAGCTGGCCGAGACCGTGCTCGCCCTGGTCCGGGACGCGGGGCTGGAGCCCGGTGACGAGCCCTGGCTGGGCGCCCTCGCGCTGCCCGACGAGGACGGCGAACTCGCGCCCGCCGGTGAGCTGGTGTTTCCCGGCAGCCCCTTCGCCCGGGTGATCCGGGAGGGGGAACTCGCCGCCGTGGACGCCGAGTGGGCCGAGCGGTGGGGTGAGCAGCCGCTGACCGCGTGCGGCGTGCTGGCGGACTTCGCGCTGGTCCGCGCCACCGACGTCGTGCTGGACCCGGACGAACTGGAGCCGCGCGAGGGCGACTTCGCCGAGCCTGACGACGCGGGGCTGCTGGACGCCGTGGACGTGTGGTGCGAGGACATCCTCGACCGGTTCCCGGACAGCCCGGTGCCGCCCGTCGCCACCGAACTCGTCGCCGTACGCGACCTGGAGCTGGTGGACGACGACCACTGGCCCGAGGCGCTCGCCCTGCTGGCCCGGCCGCCGCTGCGGGACGCCCTGACCCAGCCCGTGCGCGTCCTGCTGCCCGACGGCACCCACGAGGCC
>NZ_JACBWZ010001359.1 GCF_013870595.1 Streptomyces sp. WELS2
GGGTGGCGGACGACGGGCGCGACGGCCCTCGCGGGCGGCGGCGCTCGTGGGGTGGGCAGGAGGCAGTCATTCAAGGTCCGCCGATCACGGAATTATGGGCGATTTCAGGCGTTTCACCCCTAAATCCCCCCGTTCGGCCCCACGGTTTCCGGCCCGGACCCGCCGGCCCGCCCGCTCCCCGTCCCTCCGGCTGGCAGGATCACCGCATGGCTGAACCGCGACGGAACGCGAGAGACGGGCGACCGGACGAAGGACAGGGCGGCCGGCGGACCGAGGGGGAGGGCGTGCGCCGGGGCGCGGGGCCGGATGCGGGGGAGGACGTGGCGCGGCTCTGGGCACAGGTGGTCGCCACGGCGCGGCGGACCGTCGCCGACGGACTGGTGGTCGGCACCTCCGGCAACGTCTCCGCCCGCCTCGGCGACCTCGTGCTGGTCACCCCCTCGGGCGTGCCCTACGACCGGCTCGCCCCCGCCGACGTCACCGGCGTCGACCTCACCGGCCGCCAGGTGCTCGGCACCCTCGTGCCGACCAGCGAGCTGCCCGTGCACCTCGCCGTCTACCGGACCACCGACGCCCGCGCGGTCGTCCACACCCACGCCGTGCACGCCACCGCGGTCTCCACACTCGTTCCCGAGCTGCCGCCGGTCCACTACATGACCGCCGCCCTCGGCGGTCCCGTACGGGTCGCTCCCTACGCCCCCTACGGCACCGACGAGCTGGCCGGGAACATGCTCCGCGCCCTCGCCGGCCGCTCCGGCTGCCTGCTGCGCAACCACGGCACGGTCACCTACGGCGCCACCCTCGACCAGGCCTACGACCGCACCGCCCAGCTGGAGTGGATGTGCCGCCTGTGGCTGGCGGCGTCGTCGGTGCCGGGCCTGACCCCGTCCCTGCTCACCGAGGCACAAGTCGCGGAAGCCGGGGAACGTTTGAAGGGGTACGGCCAACGGAGGTGACCCCTTTTGCCGAACAGCAGCCCGCCCCGCACCCCGCACACCCCGCCCGGCCGGGCCCGCCCGGGCACGCCGGCCGCGCG
>NZ_JACBWZ010000136.1 GCF_013870595.1 Streptomyces sp. WELS2
CGCGCGGGGGCTGTCGACCAGGCGGACCACGGCCTCGGTGAGGATGCCGAGGGTGCCCTCGGAGCCGCAGAAGGAGCGGGCGACATCCGCGCCCTTCTCGGGCAGCAGCGCGTCCAGCGCGTACCCGGAGATGCGGCGGGGCAGGTCCGGGAACCCGGTACGCAGCCGGGCCGGCTCACCCTCGGCCAGCTCGCGCAGCCCGTCCGGGGCGCCCGCCCACCCCTGCCCGAGCCGCAGCCGCCGCCCGCGCGCGGTGATCACGGACAGCTCCCGCACGCTGTCCGCGGTCGTGCCCCAGGCGACCGAGTGGGAGCCGCAGGAGTTGTTGCCGATCATTCCGCCGAGCGTGCACCTGCTGTGCGTGGAGGGGTCGGGGCCGAACCGCAGTCCGTGCGGGGCGGCGGCCTCCTGGAGCCGGTCCAGGACGAGCCCCGGCTGCACGACGGCCGTACGGCTGCCCGGGTCCAGCTCCACCAGGGCCGTCATGTGCCGGGTGAAGTCCAGCACCACGCCGGTACCCGTCGCCTGCCCCGCGATGGACGTACCGCCGCCGCGCGCCACCACCGGCACCCCGCGCTCCCGGCACACCTCCAGCACGGCGGCCACGTCGTCGGCGTCCGTCGGGGCCACGACGCCCAGCGGGACCCGCCGGTAGTTCGACGCGTCCATGGTGACCAGCGCCCGGGCGGTCACGTCGAATGCGACCTCGCCCCGGACGGCCTTGCGCAGCGCTCCCGCGAGCGCGGCGACATCCGTGTCCCCGATGTCCCCGGCGTCCGTGGTGTGCCCGACGTCCCCGGTGTCCCCTGCAACATCCCCACGATCCGTCATGCGTCCAGGATGCATCCGGCCACGCACAGTCACCGAAAGTTTTCCACAGGTGCGCACTAATAGTCGTACGACATCACAAGTCCACGACCTGGTGATCTCGTCTCATCGAACGGACAGAACTCCACCCGGGCTTCTCCCAGCGGCTAACCTCCTCCCGTGGCCGACATCCAGATTCCCGCTGACATCAAGCCCGCCGACGGACGTTTCGGCGCGGGCCCCTCCAAGGTGCGGACCGAGGCGCTGAACGCCCTCGCCGCCACCGGCACGTCCCTGCTGGGCACCTCCCACCGTCAGGCGCCGGTCAAGAACCTGGTCGGCAAGGTCCGCGAGGGCATCTCCGAGCTGTTCTCCCTGCCCGAGGGCTACGAGGTCGTCCTCGGCAACGGCGGCTCCACCGCGTTCTGGGACATCGCCACGCACGGCCTGATCGAGAACAAGTCCCAGCACCTCACCTTCGGCGAGTTCTCCTCCAAGTTCGCCAAGGCGGCCAAGCTCGCGCCCTGGCTGGCCGAGCCGACCGTCGTGGCCGCCGACCCCGGCACCCACCCGGAACCGAAGGCCGAGGCGGGCGTCGACGTCTACGCCTTCACCCACAACGAGACCTCCACCGGTGTCGCCATGCCGATCAAGCGCGTGGCCGGCGCCGACGAGGGCGCGCTCGTCCTCGTGGACGCCACCTCCGGCGCGGGCGGCCTGCCCGTCGACATCGCCGAGACCGACGTCTACTACTTCGCGCCCCAGAAGTCCTTCGCCTCCGACGGCGGCCTGTGGATCGGCGTCTTCTCCCCCGCCGCCCTCGAACGCGCCGAGCGCGTCCACGCCTCCGGCCGTCACATCCCGGAGTTCTTCTCGCTCCCGACGGCGATCGACAACTCCCGCAAGAACCAGACGTACAACACCCCGGCCCTCGCCACCCTCTTCCTCCTCAACGAGCAGCTGGAGTGGCTCAACGGCCAGGGCGGCCTCGCCTGGTCCACGGCCCGCACCAAGGACTCCTCGACCCGCCTGTACACCTGGGCCGAAGAGTCCAAGTACGCCACCCCGTTCGTCTCCGACCCGGCCAAGCGCTCCCAGGTCATCGGCACGATCGACTTCGCCGACGAGATCGACGCCGCCGCCGTCGCCAAGGTGCTGCGCGCGAACGGCATCGTGGACACGGAGCCGTACCGCAAGCTCGGCCGCAACCAGCTGCGCATCGCGATGTTCCCGGCCATCGACCCGGCGGACGTCGAAGCGCTGACGAAGTGCGTGGACTACGTGATCGAGAAGCTCTGACTTCTCGTCCTACGACGACGAAGGGCGCCCGGTGCCTGCCGGGCGCCCTTCGTATGTGCGATGCGTTATGCGAACTGGCGGATGAAGGCCTGCCAGCTGTCTCGGGAGACGGTGAGGAGGGGGCCGTTGTCCTGCTTGCTGTCGCGGACGGCTCGGCCTCCGGGGGCGGTGTCGGCGACCTCTACGCAGGCGTTTTCCTGGCCCGAGTAGGACGACTTCCAGAAGGGGCTTACGACCTCGGTCACGATGTCTCTTCCTTCAGGCTCCGCAGTATGCCCCGGATGAGCTTCGCACTCGCGTCCGGCGCCAACGCCGCTGATCGTAGTAGGTCGAAGGCATTGGCGTAAGCGGCAAGGTCCTCAGGCCCTTCGAGGACCGACGTGCCTCGCAGATTGTCCATGGCGACCGCTTCTACCGTCGGCTCCTCGTCGAAGCTGAAGGAGTAGAAGGGAGCCGAGTAACCGGCCAGTGCTCCGGCGCTGAACGGCAGCACCTGCACAGTGACGTTCTTCCGCTTTCCGATCTCAAGGATGGCGGACAACTGCTCCCGGTGGACCTCCGCGCTCATCAGCGGGTGGGTGATGACCGCCTCCCAGAGGATGGCCGTGTACGACGCTCCGCCTTCCTCGATCTTCGCCTGCCGCGCGAGCCGCACCTTCACCAGCTGGGCGACGCGCTCTGAATCGATGTAGTGCGGGCCATCGGCGATGACAGCTTCCGCATAGGCCGGAGTCTGCAACAACCCCGGCACCATGATCGGCTGCCACTCGCGGATGTAGGTCGCGTCGTCCTCCAGCGCGATGTGGTCCACATAGTCCGGCCGAAGATGTTCCGCGTGTTCGAGCCACCAGCCCCGGTTCTTGGAGTGCTTGGCCAACTCCTCCAGCTTGGTGCGGACTTCTGGATCAGTGATGCCGTACGCGTCCAGCAGCAGCCGCACTTCGATCACGCGAGGCGTGGCATGCCCGCTCTCGATGCGGCTGATCCTGGCCTGACTTGTGGCGATCACCTCGGCGGCCTGCGGCTGGTCGAGCTTGGCGGCCTGCCGGTACTGCCTGAGTGCCGTGCCAAGTCGCCTGCTGCGTACGGTCGGTCGTCCACCTGCGGGCATGGGATCTCCCCTCTCCTTTCGGAAACCCTGCCACAACGATTGGCCGAGAGGGGCTTGCATAACTCGATCGAGTGAAACCACTGCATATATTTCTCGATTTCCATTGCACGGGCCTGCATGCATTCCTAGGTTCAGCCCCATGCCCTCAACCGAGACATTCCGCATCCCCACACACCGGCGGCACGTTCCCACCGCCCGGCACTACGTCCGCAAGGCCCTCGCCAACTGGGGAATCACCGATGAACTCGCCGAGCGAGCCACCCTGTCGGCCAACGAACTCGTCACGAACGCCGTGAGCCACTGCCGGGTTTCCGACGCCCGGGTCCGGGTCGCGCTCGTGCTCTGCCGCTGCGAATTGGTCCTGGAGGTCTCCGACCCGGACCGGGACCGGCTGCCCTTGCCCCGCCGTCCCGGCCCGGAGGAGGAGGGTGGTCGCGGACTCGCGCTCGTAGAGGCGCTGACCGACTCCTGGGGAACTCGTCGGGGGCCGTACACCAAGACCGTCTGGGCCCGCTTCACCCTCCCGCCCTCGGACACCCCCCATGTTCTGGACCGCCCGTAACACAACAGGGCCCGCACAGCCCTACGCCTGACGCCTGCCCAACCCCCACGACGCCCGCCGGCGCCGCTGGGCCAAACGCTTCCGGGATGACGTCGTACGGCCGTACGCCCTCAGACCTTGATGCTCCGCCGCACCCGGGCGATCACCTGCTGCGCCTCGGCGCCGAACACCGCCGACTCCGCGAAGGTGTCCCACACTCGGCGATAGAGAGCGATCGTTTCGGCGTCGTCCAGCCAGAGTTCGGCGTGCCAGTCCTCGACCACGACCAGGCGTTCGTCCAGCACATCGAACGAGTTCCCCATCGTCAGGGGCAGCGTGCCGTCCAACGGCAGGATTCCCAGGTTGACGGTGTCCATGCCCACCACACCCAGCAGTCGGTCGAGTTGGGCCGCCAAGACCTCCGGCGGACAGATACGGCCCCACAGCACGCTTTCAGGCATGAGCAGGTTCAACCGCTTGCCCGGCCGGTACAGCCACTCCTGCCGTTTCATGCGGGCCCGCACCGCGGCTTCCGTGTCCCTCGGTGACTGCTGGAGTGTGGCGTGCCGCTCGAAGACGTGCCTGGCGTAGTCGGCCGTCTGGAGAATGCCGCTGACGGCGGCGGTGCTCAGCGCATGCTGTGTCGTGCTGTTGGACACGAGGGTGTTCCAGGTTTCCTGGACCGGAGCGTGCCCTGCCGCGAGCTGACGTCTCCACGATCGAATGTGGCTCTCGAAGCCCCGCAGCCGGGAACGCAGTTCCGGGAACACGCCAGGCTGCCCGACGGCCTCGGCCCACGCCCGCAGGTCGTCGTCCGTGGGGGTCTGCCTGCCGTTCTCCAGCTTGCTGACCTTTGACTGCCGCCATCCGAGCCGCTGCGCGAGCTGGACACCGGTGAGCCGGCCGTCAGGGCTTTCCACACGCAACTCCCTGAGCCGGCGGCCCAGTTCCTCACGTGCCCTCTGATAGTCCGTACTCACCGGTCACCCGTGTTTGCCCTTACGCGTCGCTGTTCATCTCCGCCGTGAACTGCTTCCACGGTACGGCGTGGTGCCAAGCAGCATCCCGCACCATGGAGCAGCGCACCACCTCTGCGGGCTCGGTGATCAAATCCACGTGTGTGAGCTGATCGTCGTCATCGAAGCGCAGGAGCGCGATGAGTCGGCTGTCGAACAGCCAGAAGTCTTCAGCGGGGAGCCGGAGCCGGTCCGCGTCGGCACGCCACAGGTTGCGGATGTCCTCGCCCATGACGCTGTTCCGCTTTGCGTTGTCGAGCAGATAGAGCTGCCCAACGGTCGGCGGCTGGTCCACAATGCGTACGCGTTCGACGCGCTTGCCCTGGGCGGTCTGCTTGCGGATCGCCTTGCAGTACCGATTATCGAACGTCCAGTCGGTTGTCCCCGTCTCCACGAACTGCCGCCAGTTGTCATTGGCCTCGTCGCTGGCGTATCGGCGTCGTGTCTCCAGTCGCCACGCCGTGTGCTCGAATTTTTCGAACAGCTCGCCGAACTCGTCCAGATCGATCGTCCGAACCTGTCGCGTCCGCTCCTTCGGGGTCCAGTCGACCAGCAGGTCCCTCGGGACCACGATCGCGACCTCTCCCTCCGAGAGGTGCTGGAGCTGTGCGACGTCCTCCGGATCGGTGAGCGGAGGGCCGTGCACGATCACCTCCCCGCTGTCCAAGTCCTCATGCACAGAGGGGCATCCACCGCTGCTGCTCCCCGTCCCGTTGAACCGCAACCTGCGCGCCACGAACAACCACCCCCTGGGTGTTGACGATGTCGGTGCCCCAAGCATTGCGGTGCCTCTGAGTGAATGCCCATGCATCCAGAGTGACTGCGCGAGAATAACAGAGAATATTCGCCCCCTTTCTCCACTCCTGCCTCTACGGTCGTCCCGAAGCCCCCACCCCACCTCGGGAGACCCGGTGACCCACCTTCCCCCCGGCTTCGACGCGTGGCTGCTCGACTGCGCCCCCGCCACCGGCTGTGACGTGTGCGGAGCGAACCGGCGGCAGCCGCTCGCCTGTAAGCAGGCCGGGAACATCACCCAGGCCATGCGCCACGCCACCGAGATCCGGGACCACCCCTCGGGCGTGCACATCCGCCCCTTGACCCCAAGAACTCCCGCCCACCAAGGGCGGCGACGGCCGGTCGGCGGCCGTGACAGCGGAGCAGGAAGGTACAGCGATGGTGAACGGAAGTGACCTGTACGCGCTCGACCTCGGCGGAGCCTCGTTCCTCAAGGCGTGTGGTGGCAACACCCACCCGGACGGCGAGTCCTGCGTGACCCTTGCCCGTATCGGGGAGGACGCCTGGGCGCTCGGTGACAGCAAGCGGCCCGACATGGAACCGCTGCGATTCACCACGAACGAGCTGAGTGCCGCCGGGATCGACCCGGCCCGCTTCGGTCTGGCCCGCTGAGCCTCGCCCGTCACGAGAGAACCAGCCGGTTCCGGGCCGTCGCCGCCCCGGAACCGGCCCGCACAACGCACTGAAGAGGCCCCGGTGCACCACCACGCCTACCTCTGGACCGGCCCCAAATCCCGCTTCGACGAGGAAGCCTTCCGCCGGCCGCCCCACCCCGAGCCGCCCCCGCCCACCAGCAGCCCGGAACTGATCCAGCGCTACCGGCTGGCCGCCGCGGAGTTCCCCACCTCCGACCTGCCCCCGCTGGAGACCGCGTACTGGCTGGTCAAGCCCCGCTCGATCGTCAAGGGCACCTGGGACGAACCGTCGGGCGCCGCCGCCTGGCTCGGGGAGCGGCTCGCCGAGTACGCGCCCCGGTTCGCCGCCGGCGCGTACCGCGACCGCGGTCGCCTCGCCGTCCTCCTCGCCTCCGCCGCGGAGCGGCTGGCGGCGGGCGGTGACCTCTCGCTCGGGTTCTACCTCGAACAGCCCACGTTCCTGTCCGTGGCCCTGGTCGGCTGCGCTCCCCATCGCGCCCGTCCGGAGCTGCCCTGCCCGCTCGGCGCATGACGAGGGCGCCCGGTGCCGTACCGGGCGCCCTTCTCTCATGCCGCCGTGCAGGTCAGTGTCGGCGTCGCCGCGCCACCCGGTGCCGCGCCGAAGCCGAAGCTCGTCGAACTCCCGGCCGCCAGGCTGCCGTTCTGAGCCGCGTTCACCACCGTCACGTTCCCGCCGCTCTGGGTGTAACCCGCGTTCCACAGGGACGAGATCTTCTGGGCGCCGGCCCACGTCCACGTCACCTTCCAGGACTTGAGGGCGACCGTGCCGGTGTTGGTCACCTTCACCTCGGCGTTGAAGCCGCTGCCCCAGTCGCTGCTGACGGTGTAGGACGCGTTGCACGCGGGAGTGCTGCCGCCCCCGCCGCCGTTGCCCCCGCCACCGCTCCCGCCACCCGGGAACAGCGGGGCCTTGATGCCGGCCAGGTAACCGTCCTTCACTGTGTCGACGGTCGTCCAGTCGTCCTTCAGGATGCCGCCGGTGTCACCGGAGTTGGGGTTCAGCGACCAGAAGGTCCAGTGGAAGGAGTCCGCGCCGTACGTCGACGTCGGCCTCAGGTAGTCCGCCAGCGCGGCCAGCCACTTCTGGTCGACGGCCGACTGGAGCGTCGTACCGAACTCGCCCACCCACACGGGAGCGATGTTCTGCTTGAAGATGTAGCCCCAGTACTTGTCCCAGACGCCCGGCATGTTGGCCGGGAAGGACGGGTCGCTGAACCAGCTCTGCTGGGCCACGCTCGTGGCGTAGTCGTGGGCGGAGTAGACCACCCGGTTCGGCACGCTGAGCTGCACGGGGTACTGGCCGACGCCCATCAGGTTGCCGCCCCACCAGCCGGATGCGCCGTTGTACGTCTGCACGCCCTCGACGAAGACGAGCAGGTCCGGGTTGACCGAGAGCACCGCGTTCCCGGCGCGCTGGGCCGCCAGGCGCCAGTCGGTGGCCTGGTCGCCGCAGCCCCAGCACGCCGGGTCGTGCGGCTCGTTGTGCAGGTCGATGCCGATCACCGTGTCCTGGCCCTTGTAACGGGCGGCAATCGACTTCAGGTCGGCGATCCACGTCGTCTCCGGGACGGACGCGGTGTACCAGAGCGCCGACTGGCCCGCCGAGTCCGGGCGGTGCCGGTCCAGGATGACCTTCAGCCCGTCCTGGCCCGCGTACGCGACGATCCGGTCCAGCACCTGGAGCGAGGTCAGGCCCTGGAGGTCGGCGTTCTTGCCGCCGGAGACGTCGATGCCGCTGGGGGTGGCGCCGGGCTTGAAGATGTCGTCGCTGTAGGGGATCCGCAGGGTGTTGTAGCCCAGCGACCTCACCTGGTCGATCATGCTCTTGTAGTCGCGGGTCCACAGGCCGTGGACCACCAGGTTGCTGGTCTCGAAGCCGAACCAGTTGATCCCGGCGATGCGCACCGGCTGGCCGGCCGCGTCCAGGATCTGCCGGCCGCTGGTGTGCCAGTAGCCGGCTCCGGGGGCGGCGGCGGCCGTGGGCGCGTCGGCCGCCTGTGCCGCGTAGGCCCCGGTCAGAGGCAGGAGGAGCGCCGCAGCAGCGGTGCACAGCGCTCTTCGGAGGGTGCGGAACATGTTCGCTTCCTCTCGGGAGGCGCGGCGGCCGTCAACGAATGGGAGCGCTCCCAAGCGCCGCGCACCGCACAGGAAACCCAGATCAACATGGGCACGTCAATACCTGCGGCACACCTCGGTACACACCACCGGACCGCCGTTCACCAGGCCGCCGCCCGGCCGGCAGCCGCCCGGCCCGGTCAGCTCCGCCGCAGCCGGCGCAGCCCCAGGAACGCCGCCACCCCGACGGCCAGGATCACGGCACCCACCTTCAGGCTCGGCGTACCGCCCTTGTCCGCCGGCTCCTCGGAACTCCCCGCTGCCGACGGCGACTTGCCGGCCGGGCGCTCGGGCGCGTCGGCCGCCTGCACGGAGCTCTCCGCGCCCTCGCTGCCGTACATCAGCTTCGTGCCGTCGGCGGAGTACGACACGGACTCGCCCTGCCCCTGGAACGGCACGTCCAGCCGCCCGCGCCGCTTGATCCGGCCGTCGTTCCAGTCGTAGTAGACGCCCCCGAAGTAGCCGCGCACCGCGAGCTGCCGGCCGTCCGGGGAGAACGCGGCGTCGGTGGCCCACAGGTCGACGGGCGCGACCTGGCGGAAGACGTTCGCGCCGGACGTGGAGAGGGTGGCCGGCCCCTCGTACAGGTGCCCGCCCTCCTCGTTCTTGTCGATGATGTAGACCCGCCCGGTCTTCGGGTGGACGAGCAGCGACTCCGCGTCGCGCGGGCCGTCCGCGTACTTCACCACGTACTGCGTGGCCGTGACCGTCTGGTCCGTCAGCCGCTCGGGCTCGGGCAGCTTGTAGATCCACACGTACGGCCACTTCCCGCCGAAGTTGTCGCCGATGTCGCCGACGTAGATCTGGTTGTCCGGCCCGATGGAGACGGCCTCGACATCGCGCGGCGAGCCGATTCCGCGCAGGGTGATCCGGGCGACGGTCCGGCCGGTGGCGCTGTCCACGGCGTACAGGTACGGCCCGTCGTCGCTGTCGTTGTGCGTCCAGTAGATCCCCGGGTGCTGCCGGGAGGCGGCGAGCCCGCTGGACTCGGTTATCCGCGGGTCCTTGATGGTGAATCCCTTGTCCCCCGCGCCCTCGGCGGTCCCGGTGGCGGAGGCGGGCAGCGCGCAGGCACCGGCGAGCAGCGCCCCGGCGAGTACGGCGAACGATCGACGCATGAGCCAAGCCTGCCATCCCCACAGGGGGTCCGGGGGAGGTGGTCGGACTCACACACCCCGGCGGTCCACGGGTCCCGGCCATCGTCCATGATGAGCCGATGCTTAGGTTCATGCCCGTGGGCGACTCCATGACGATCGGGAGCGCGGGCGAACACACGTGGCGTTACCGGCTGTGGCGGCACCTGTGCGAGACGTACGGCGGCCCGTTCACCTTCGTCGGCCCGCGCGAGACGCTCTACGACCAGCAGGCCGGCGCCGCCACGTCCCTCGCCTACGCCGAACCCGGCTTCCCCCGCGGCCATCTGGCGGGCTGGGGCGAGGGCTGGCTGCACATGGCCCCGCTGATCGGCGAGGCGGTGCGCGCCCACCGGGCCGACGTGCTGCTGGTCTCCCTCGGCCTGATCGACCTGGGCTTCTACACCAACGCCGAGCAGACGGACGAGAACGTACGGGCGTTCGTCGCGGGCGCGCGGGAGGCCCGGCCGCGCATCCGGATCGTGCTGCTGCCGGTCATACCCAACGTCCGGGCCGCGTCCGACGCCCCCTTCGCCGAGCAGGTGGACCGGTTCAACGACCTGCTCGCCAAGACCGTCGCCGACCTGGACGAGGCCCGGTCGCCGCTGCTGCTGGCCTCGCTGCCCGAGCGGTGGGACATCCACACCGACACCTACGACGGCACGCATCCCAACGCGAGCGGGGAGCACCGGATCGCGGGGGCGTTCGCGGGGGCGATGTGGGAGGCGTGGGGGGTCGGACAGCCGTACGAGGACTGAACAGGTTGGCCGAAATCCGGCGTCTCCCGGGTGCGGTGCCTATCGTTGTACTGCGCGGTCGCACCTGTTCGTGGGGCGGCCGGGGAGGAACGCCAAGTGACCGTCCTGGACGACAGGCCAAGTGACCGTCCTGGACGACAGGATCGAGATGGCCGACGCCAACACCGAGCGTCTTGACGAGTGGTTCGAGCTGCTCGAGCGCATGCCCGTCCCCGAGGGATACAGGGTCGAGATCGTCGGGGGCAACGTCCACATGACGCCACAGCGGGGCACACGCTGGATCATCATCCGCCGGATCGTGCGGGCGCTGGAGGACAAGTTCGGTATGGACATCCAGGTGTTCTCCGACGTCCGCATCGACTTCCCGGGTCACGAGAACGGCTTCTGCCCGGACGTTGCCCTGCTCAAGGACTCGGCGCACATGGACGAGACAGGCCATTGGCAGCACCAGGACGTCGAATTCGTCGCCGAGGTCATCTCCAAGGGCACCGCGGCGAACGACTACGACCCGAAGAAGGCCGCCTACGCCGCCGCCGAAGTCCCCCTGTACCTCGTCGCCGATCCCTACAAGGGCATGTGCTACGTCTACACCCAGCCCAAGGAGGGCGACTACATCACGCGGACGAAGATCGCCTTCGGCGAGGACATCGACCTGACCGGCACCGTGGTCGACCTCGTCCTCAAGACCGACGGCTTCCCCCGCGACTAGGACTCCCCCCGCCCCCAGACGTACAGCCCCTCCCCCGACTCGTCCGGCGTGGCCCACATCCCCTCGCCCAGGGCCGTCGGCGCCCCGTGGCCGACCGGTCGCGGGTAGGTGATCTCCACCGGCGTCCGCTCCCCCGCCGTGTCGACGAGCCAGTGCCGCCCCTCCCCCCACTCCTCGTCGCCCTCGACGGTCGAACCGAGCAGCGTCGTCTCGTCCAGGAAGCCCCCCGCCCAGTCCCAGTAGGGCAGCGCCTCGTCGTTCCCCGGCTCCGCCTCGGGATGCCGGGGCACGGCGGTCTCCGCCTCCCACTCCAGGCCGTCCAGCACCGCGCCCCGGGTGTCGCGCACGGCCAGCGCGTCCTGGTCGTGGGTCACGGTCAGCAGCCGCTCCCCCGACGGGCTCACCCCCACCAGCGTCAGATCCCCCTCGACGTACGCGACGGTCAGCTCCCGCCCGTCCCAGCGGCCCCAGCGCAGCGGCGCCCCGTCCTGGCCCTCCCCGATGCTCAGGCCCATCTGGCAGGGGTCGGACGGGTGCCGTCGACGTCCGCGATGGTGCGGCCGGTCACGATGCCGCC
>NZ_JACBWZ010001360.1 GCF_013870595.1 Streptomyces sp. WELS2
CTGCGCAGACCCTCGGTGGCGGACGGGTTCGACGCGGTGTACGAGGTGCGGTTCGACGGCCGGGGCGGCTTCGAGGTACGGCCCTGAGCCGCCCGGAAGACCGTCCGCCGCGGACCGTCCGTGCCCGGGCGCGCAGAGCGCCCGGGCACGGAAACCACAAGACAGGCACGGGGTTCCGGTTCCGGCGGCCGACGGGATACCTCTGGAAGGGGGCGGGATGCCCCTGGCGGGGGGCGGCCCCGGACGGGGGCCGCCCGTGAGGAAGGAGCCCGGCCGTGGACGGATGGTATGTGGACGACCGCTGCACGAACTGCGACGTGGCCCGGCAGTTCGCGCCCGAGCTGATCGGCGAGGCCGGCGGGAAGTCGCGGATCCTGCGCCCGCCCGCCGGCGAGGCGGAGAACCGGCGCCTGCACGCCGCGGTCTTCGCCTGCCACACCCGCTCGATCCGGCCGGCGACCGGCCGTGCGGACCGGTCGCTGGACCCGTTCCCGCTGGCCCTGGACGACGGCGTGCTGATCTGCGGCCACAACTCGACCCACACCGCCGGCGCCAACTCGTACCTGCTGCTGCGGCCGTCCGGCACCCGGATGATGATCGACACCCCGCGCTGGAGCAGTGAACTCGCCGAGCGGTACACGGCCGGCGGCCCGGTCACCGATGTGCTGCTCACCCATCGCGACCACGCCGCGCACGGCCGCCGCTACGCCGACCACTTCGGCGCCCGGCTGTGGATCCACGAAGGCGACCTGGACGCGGCGCCGGACGCGGACGAGGTGATCCGCGGACCGGAACCACGGGAGATCGCCGAGGGCGTCACCGTCCACCCCCTGCCCGGACACACCCGGGGCAGCCTGCTGTACCTCGCCGACGACCGGTACTGCTTCAGCGGCGACAGCTTCTACTGGTCGCGTACGACCGGGGACCTGGAAGTCGCCGACAGCGTGACCTGGTACTCCATCGAGGAACTGGCCGCGTCCCTGGCCCGCACGGCGGACCGGCTGCGGTTCGAGTGGGTGCTGCCGGGCCACGGGG
>NZ_JACBWZ010001361.1 GCF_013870595.1 Streptomyces sp. WELS2
CCGAGTGGGAGCCGTTGCGCGATCTGCTCCGGCTGGTGGGCGGCGCGGCCGGGCAGGCGGCGGAGCTGGCCGAGGGGCTGCGTGTGCACCCGGACGCGATGCGCCGCGATCTCGGCCGTACCCGGGGACTGATCGTCTCCGAGCGGCTGACCGCCGTCCTGACGCCCGTCCTCGGGCGGTCGCGGGCCAAGGAGCTGCTGACCGAACTCGCCCGCCGCGCCCACTCCGAGGACCGCCCCCTGCGGGAACTCCTCGAGGAACAGGAGGAGTTGGCGGGCATCGATCTGGCCGAGGCGACCGACCCCGCCCGGTACACCGGTTTCGCCGGGATCCTCACCGACCGTGCTCTGGAGCGACGTTGACCGTGACCCTCCTCAACCACCGTGCGGAAGGCCCCTCTTCCGCGCCGCCGCTGCTGCTCGGGCCCTCGCTCGGCACCTCGCTCGCCCTGTGGGACCGGGTGGCGCCCGAACTGTCCGCGAGCCACCGGGTGATCCGCTGGGACCTGCCGGGGCACGGCGGTTCGGCGGCGGATCCGATCGGGCCGGGGGCGACCGTCGGCGACCTGGCCGCGCTGGTGCTGGCGCTCGCCGACGCGCTCGGCGTCGACCGGTTCGCCTACGCGGGCGTGTCCTTGGGCGGCGCGGTCGGCCTGCACCTGGCCGTCCACCACCCCGAGCGGCTGACCTCGCTTGCGGTGCTGTGCTCCTCGGCCCACTTCGGCGGTGCGGCGCCCTGGCGGGAGCGGGCGGAGCGGGTGCGCCGCGAGGGCCTGGAGTGGCTGGCCGAGAACGCCGACGCGCGCTGGTTCACGCCCGGGTTCAGCGTGCCGGAACTGGTCCGAGACCACCGGACGGCCGACCCGGAGGCGTATGCCGCCTGCTGCGACGCGCTCGCCGCGTTCGACCTGCGCGACCGGCTCGCCGGCATCACCGTGCCGACGCTGCTCGTGGCCGGGCGGGAGGACCCCGCGACCCCGCCCGCGCATCTGAGGGAGATCGCGGACGCGGTGCCGGGGGCGACGCTGGTGG
>NZ_JACBWZ010001362.1 GCF_013870595.1 Streptomyces sp. WELS2
TGACTTCAGGAACTCTCCGAGCTCGGACGACGCGTCCATGGATGCCTCCGGTGCGGGCGGCGTACTCCTGCGGCGGGTACGCACGGCGGGTACGGCGGTCGCCGTCCATCCTGCCCGCCCGGCGGCGCGAACGGGACGCCCGAGGGTGGTCACGCGATGACCACCCTCACGGCGGCCGGTCCCACGGCGGTGCTGGCTGGGCCGGCCGCGGCGGACGAGCCTTCTGCACGTCACATCCGGTGAGCTCCCGGCGAGTTCGCCGTACAGAAGGGACCCGTCATGTCCGTCACAGCGACACGGCCGGCCGGCGCCGCGCCCGCCGTGCTGACCCCGCGGCTGCGCCTGGTGCTGGTGCTGCTGCTCGCGGCCCAGTTCATGCTGGCCGTGGACTTCTCCATCCTGAACGTGGCCCTGCCGGTGATCGGCGCGGGCCTCGGCTTCCCCCTCGACCGTCTCCAGTGGATCGGCACCGCGTTCGCCCTGTGCGCGGCCGGGTTCACCCTGCTGTTCGGGCGGGTCGCCGATCTCTTCGGCCGCCGCCGGATGTTCCTCGGCGGGCTCGTCGTCCTCGGCGCGGCCTCGCTGGCCGGCGGGCTGGCACAGAGCCCGGAGGTGCTGCTCGCGGCCCGGGTGTTCCAGGGGCTGGCCACCGCGGCGGTCACCCCGGCCGGGCTGTCCCTGCTGACGACGTCGTTCCCGGAGGGTCCGCTGCGGGAGAAGGCGCTCGGTCTCAACGGGGCGCTGATGTCGGCCGGTTTCACCACCGGCGCGATCCTCGGCGGCCTGCTGACCGACCTGCTGTCGTGGCGCTGGGCGTTCTTCGTCAACGTGCCCGTGGCGCTCGCCGTGCTCCTCGTCGCGCCCGCCGTCATCGCCGAGTCCCGGCCCGCCGAGCGGCCCAGGCTGGACGTACCGGGTGCCGTCACGGTCACCCTCGGCCTGCTGGCGGTCGTCCTCGGGCTGACCCGGGCCGGTGAGCACGGCTGGAGTGCGCCGGCCACGCTGCTGCCGCTCGCGGCCGGGGTGGTGCT
>NZ_JACBWZ010001363.1 GCF_013870595.1 Streptomyces sp. WELS2
CGCGGGCGTGCCGGTGGTCCGCCCGGGTTGCCGCGGGCGGTGGGTGCTGGTTTCACGGTGCGGCTCTTTCCTTTCGTACGGTGTGCCGGCGAGGTCAGCCGGGTGGCAGGCGCACGGTCGTGGCGCCGAGCAGGGCCCCGTCCTGTCCTCGCTGGGTGGCGATCAGCTGGCGGCTCGCCCGGGCCTCGGCGATCCGGCCGCGGTCCCGTGGGTCGACGGTGAAGGCCTGGTGATCCGCGAATCCGGGATGGGCGGAGCGTTGCGCGTCGGTCAGTTGCGTGGGGATCAGGCGCAGCCAGCGCCCCTCGTCCGAGAGGGCACCGTGCTCCAGACGGATGCCGCCGCCGGGCGCGTACACCAGTTGCTGGCTGGCGACTCCGGCTCCGGTCCCCCGCCATACGACGGTGTTCTCGTCCAGCCAGGTCGCGGCGGACGTGCCGAGGTCCAGGCCGAAGGCGCCGCCGAGGGTGGGGGTGAGGTAGGCGCCGTCGCCGGACACGCGCCAGACCTCGTGGCCGTAGAGGGAGAAGTCGAGGGTCTCGTCGGAGGTGACGTCCTTCTCCTCCTTCTTGTGCAGGATGTAGCTGAGGGAGTCCGCGTGATCGGTCAGCGGAACCTCGAAGACCAGGCCGAAGGAGTCCCGGCGCACCGGGCGGATCGGGTCGTTCCACTCCGGCGGGCGGGCCGCTCCCGTCCAGGCGTGCAGGCCCCAGCCGTCGTAGTCGCCGTCGGCACGGTGGTAGTGGACGACCGCCTTCGTGGGGTCCTGGGCCGGGTACGCGTCCACGGGTCTGGTGCTCGTGACCGCGTCACTGCCCTGCTCGGTCCACACCTCCGGTGTCGCGGCGAAGTCCAGGGTGCGTGCGGGGCCGTCGGGGACGCCGTCCTTCTCGACGGTGAAGGAGATCCGGGTGGTGCCCTCGGCCGGGGCGAGCCAGGCGAACGCCCCGTAGGCGTCCCGGCCGGTGAAGGCGGCGTGGAGGTGATCCGCGGCCTGCGCGGCTGGACCCGGGTGCCGATCCTGGTGCTG
>NZ_JACBWZ010001364.1 GCF_013870595.1 Streptomyces sp. WELS2
CGCCCTGACCGCGGCCCTGCTGAAGTCGGCGAGCGGCACCTTCGCCGACCACGGCCTCACGGCGTTCCTGCGGTCCTGGCAGACGTACGGTTTCGCGCTCGCCGGTGTCGCCGCCGTGCTGCTGCTGGAGAACGCGCTGCAGGCCGGTCCGCTGGCCGCGGCTCAGCCCGCGCTGACCATCGGCGACGCGGTGGTGAGCCTGACCCTCGGCATCACCCTCTTCGGCGAACGCGTCCGCACCGGGTGGTGGCTGGTGCCCGAGCTGTGCGGGGCGCTGCTCATCGTCGTGGGTGTGCTGGTGCTCAGCCGGGCCGTGCAGCGCATCGAGGTGGTGCCGGTCCCCGCCGCGGAGCGGAACGCGGCCTCGTGAGGCCGCTCAGGGGGCCGCGACCAGCGGGGGCGCGCCCCAGTCGGCGCGCAGTGCGCCCTCCAGGACGCCCGCCGCGTCCGGTCCGATGCGCTCCACCAGCACCGACTCGATCACCCCGATCGTGGCCTGCGCGCGCTCGTGCACGCGCCGCCCCTCGGCGGTCATCCGGATCAGCCGCCGCCGGGCGGAGCCGGGGTCGGGTTCCTGCTCCAGCAGGCCCATGCCGATGAGTCCGTGCACCGCCTGATGGGCCGTCTGCCGGGTGACACCCATGCGGCGGGCGAGTTCGGAGACGGTGGTGCCCTCGGCGTCGAGCATCGCGAAGACGGACGCCTGCGCCGTGGTCACCGGCTGCTCGCCGGCCGCCTCCATGCTGGCGAACAAGGCGTCCTCGAACCAGCGGCGGGCCTCGGACAGGAGCTGGGGCAGGTTGGCGGCGCGATGACTCATGGCTCCTCGGATGATCGGATACCCAGCGGATTATCCTCCTGTCCTTCGGTTTCCCGGGCGCGGGCGCAGTGCCGTGTGACGAACCCGGCCGTCCGTGCGAAGACCCGCTCGACCCCCTCCTCCGCGAGCCCCAGCCACAGGTGGTTCGCGCCGGGCACCCGTACCCGCTCGACCGGCACCCCCGCCGCCCGCAGCGCGGTCGCG
>NZ_JACBWZ010001365.1 GCF_013870595.1 Streptomyces sp. WELS2
CGCGTGAGATGCCCCAGCTCGACGCCGACGGCACGCCCCGCCGCCGCCCCCGTCCCGACTGGGCCGAGGAGACCCCGCTGGACGACCTGCCGTCGCTGGCCGACGAACTTCTCGGGTCGTACGACGAGGGGGAGTACGGCGAGCGGCAGTACGGCGACGGGGGCGAGAGCGAGGAGCAGGGCGGCCGGGGCCGGGGTCGACGGGGCTGAGCGGGCCGCGTGGTGGGTGCGAGGGCTTCCGGGTCCGGCTAGGGCGGTGCCGCGGGTGCCGCGGGTGCCGGCGAAGGACGCTGGGCGCCCCTCGCCCCGCGCCTCGTTGTCAGTGCCCACCCGCACAATGGATTCCGGAACGCGGAATGTGACGGAAGGGCGGCGTGACCCATGACCGTGTGGGACGACCTCGTCGGGCAGGAGAAGGTGAGCGCGGTGCTCGATGCGGCCGCGCGGGACGCCGACGCCCTGGTCACGGCCGCCTCGGCGGAGCAGCCGCTGCCCGAGGCGTCGAAGATGACCCACGCCTGGCTGTTCACGGGGCCGCCCGGCGCCGGCCGGAACCAGGCGGCCAGGGCCTTCGCCGCGGCCCTGCAGTGCGTGAGCCCCGATCGCGCGCTCGGCGGCGCCCCCGGCTGCGGGTTCTGCGACGGCTGTCACACGGCGCTGCTCGGCACCCACGCGGACGTGACGACGGTCGCCGCGGTCGGTGCCGAGATCCTGGTCAAGGACATGCGGGACACGGTCCGAAAGTCGTTCACCGCCCCGGCGAACGGCCGCTGGCAGATCATCCTGGTCGAGGACGCCGAGCGGCTGAACGAGAAGTCGGCCAACGCCGTCCTCAAGGCCGTGGAGGAGCCCGCCCCGCGCACGGTCTGGCTGCTGTGCGCCCCCTCCATCGAGGACGTCCTGCCCACCATCCGCTCCCGCTGCCGCCATCTGAACCTGCGCACGCCGTCCGTCGACGCGGTCGCCGACATGCTCGTACGGCGTGACGGCATCGAGCCCGGGGTCGCCGCGTCCGTGGCCCGCG
>NZ_JACBWZ010001366.1 GCF_013870595.1 Streptomyces sp. WELS2
CCGTTGAGGGCGAGCTGAGTGTAGGCGGGCTCGAGCGACTTGCGGACCTCCACGTCCCGCAGCGCCTGCTGCTGCTCCAGGTAGCGGCCGATGGTCCGGCCGAGTTGCCCTCGGCCGGTCTCCTCGCCGGCCTCCAGGCCGTGGGCGAGCGCCCAGTCCCGCAGCTTCTTCACGGAGGTGCGGCCGCCGCCCTGGAGCGGGGTCCCGGTGCCCCCCGTACGGTGCGCGAGCCCGATCCGCTGGGCGTCGGCGGCGTCGACCTCGGCCAGGTCCACGCTGCCGTCGGCGAGCGCGGCGGCCCGCTTGTCGCGGGGCACGGCGTGCAGCACGATCCGCTCCAGCTTGGCCGGCCTGCCCCACCAGCGGGGGTTGCGGGTGAGCACCACGTCCTTGTTCGCGGTGTCGACCTTCTCCACCCGGAACGGGCCGGCGGTGACGTTCAGCTTGCGGCGGGCGCCGTCGTTGAAGGCGTCCGGGGTGCCCATGACGTCCTTCGGGTACAGCGGGGAGAACAGCGACTTCCAGTCGGCGTAAGGACGGGAGAAGGTGACCCGCACCTGGAGGTCGTTGTCGCCGCGCTCGATCTTGGCGATGCGGTCGTAGCCGGCGTTGCGGGCGGTCCAGTAGGCGCTGTTGCGGCCGGACAGGGCGCGCCACTGGGCGACGAAGTCGGCGGCGCCGATCTCCCGGCCGTCGCTCCACACGGCCTGCTGGTTCAGCTTGTACAGCACCACCTGGCGCGGCTCGGTCTCGATGACCTCGGCCGATTCCAGGTAAGCCGGGTTGGCCACCGGGCGGCCGTTGGCGTCGAGCCGGAACATCGAGGGCAGCACGGCCTGGGCGACGCGGCCGGTGCCGGCGTCGGCGTCGGCCTGGAAGGTGTTGAGCGTCTCCGGCAGGGCGTCCACGGCCCACTTCAGGGTGGAGCCGTCGGCGACCAGGCTGCGGGCGGCCGGGGCGACATCCTGCCCGGCTCAGGGAGTTGCGTGTGGAAAGCCCTGACGGCCGGCTCACCG
>NZ_JACBWZ010001367.1 GCF_013870595.1 Streptomyces sp. WELS2
GTCAGCCGGTCCATCAGCAGCGCCACCACGGCCAGGAAGTCGAGCCTGCTGCGCGGATGCCCGGTGTCGGTGAAGTACGCCGGCCGCCCGGCCAGCAGCTCCAGGCCGCGCGCCTCGTTCCCGGTCAGCGCGCAGAACTCGACGTGGTCGGCGTACGCGCCCCGCATGCTCTCCATCGGGCGCACCAGCCGGAAACCGCGCAGATGGTGCGCGCGGGCCTCGTCCACCCGGCCGAGCCGCAGCAGCGGGGCCAGCGAGGCGGCCAGCACGGAGTGCGGCTCGTGCGCGCAGGCGAACTCGTCCTCCAGCACCGGCCGCCACAGCCGGAGCGCCTCGGCGTCCCGGCCGCACCGGACCTGCCAGACGCCCTGCGTGTGCAGCTCGCAGGCGGGGCAGTCGGCCATCCGGTCCCGGTCGGCGGCCAGCCACGCGGCGTAGGCCCGCCGTGCGCGCGGGATGTCCCCGACGTGCGCGGCCACGCTGAACTCGGCGCCGCGCACGGCCCGTTCGGAGTACCCGGCGAGCCGGTAGCGGCGCTCCATCTCGCCGAGCCACTTCTCGATCGAGGCGAGCGGGACGTGCGGCTGGTCCAGCATGCCCGCCGACATCCACTTGAAGGCCCAGTGCAGCGAGTGCGTCTCGTGCTCGTCGAAGTCCTCGGGCCGCTCGTCCCACATGCGCAGCAGCCGCGCGAACGGGGCGAACATCCTGTCCTTCTCGGAGCTGTAGTTGCAGACCTTCAGCAGGTGCCCGAGCGCCTCGACCACGGCGAGCGGGACGTCCAGCCGCTCCGCCTCGGCGAGCAGCTCCTGTGCGCGCGCGTTGCGGGCCGGGCCCTCCGGCTGCCCGGAGTTCTCCGCCAGCGCCTGCCGCAGCGCGTCGATGTCCGTGATCTCACTCATCGTCCGTCCCCCTCCCCGTGGGGCGCCCCTGCGAGCAGCCCGATGAACGCCCGGCCGAGCGGCGCCTGCCCGTACAGCGCCCCGGTCGCGGTGCCGATCGGCTCCGGGCCGC
>NZ_JACBWZ010001368.1 GCF_013870595.1 Streptomyces sp. WELS2
CATGCCGGCGCCCTCGGACAGGGCGGTGCCGTCCGCCGCGTCGGCGAAGGACTTGGCGTGGCCGTCGGCGGCCAGGTTGCGCTGCCTGCTGAAGTCCACGAACGTGTCGGCGGTCGACATCACGGACACCCCGCCGGCCAGCGCCAGCGCGCACTCCCCCTGCCGCAGCGCCTGCGCGGCCAGGTGCAGCGCCACCAGGGACGACGAGCACGCCGTGTCGACGGTGAGCGTCGGGCCCTCCAGGCCGAGGGCGTAGGCGATCCGGCCGGAGGCCACGCTGCCCAGGCTGCCGTTGCCGAGGTGGTCGCGCACCGCTTCGGGGACGCGGCGCAGCCGGCTGCCGTAGTCGTGGTACATGACGCCCGCGAACACGCCGGTGCGGGAGCCGCGCACGGAGTGCGGGTCGATGCCGGCGCGTTCCAGCGCCTCCCAGGACGTCTCCAGCAGCAGCCGCTGCTGCGGGTCCATGGCCAGGGCCTCGCGCGGGCCGATGCCGAAGAAGTCGGGGTCGAAGTCGGCGGCGTCGTACAGGAATCCGCCGAACCTGGTGGAGGAGTGACCGGCCTTGCCGGGCTCCGGGTCGTACAGGCCGTCCAGGTCCCAGCCGCGGTCGGCGGGGAAGGCGCCGATGCCGTCGCCGCCGTCGGCCAGCAGCCGCCACAGCTCCTCGGGGGTGGTGACGCCGCCGGGGTAGCGGCAGGCCATGGCGACGATGGCGACCGGTTCGTCCGCGCCGTCCGCCTCCCGCACGGTGACCTCGGCGGCGGCCCCGGCCTGCGCGCCGAACAGTTCCGTCCTCAGGTGGGCGACGAGGGCGCCCGCGTCCGGGTAGTCGAAGACCAGGGTGGCGGGCAGGCGCAGGCCGACCGCGGCGCCCAGGCGGTTGCGCAGTTCCACCGCGGTCAGCGAGTCGAAGCCGGACTCGCGGAAGGAGCGGCGCGGGTCCAGCGTCATGTCGCTGCCGTGGCCGAGCACGGCGGCGACGTGGGTGCGGACCAGTTCCATGAGGGCCGC
>NZ_JACBWZ010001369.1 GCF_013870595.1 Streptomyces sp. WELS2
CGCAACAGCGGCATGAACGCGGTGGCGGCGGCCGTCGAGGCGGTCACGGAGATCCAGCGGGACAGCGGCCGGCGCCGCTGGCTCCAGCTCGGCTGGATCTTCTTCGACACCATGCACCTGTTCGAGAAGAAGGTCGTGGACGCCGAGCACACCACCGTGCCCGACCCCTTCGACCTGGCGGAGGTCGCCCGGGTGGCCGCCGCGCACGCGGGCGAACTGGCCGGCATCATCGCGGAGATCCCGAGCAACCCGGGGATGGGCGTCCCCGACCTGCCGGCGCTGCGCGAGATCGCCGACCGGGCCGGCTGCGCGCTGGTGGTGGACGCCACGATCGCCACCCCGCACAACGTCGACGTGGTGCCGTACGCCGACGTGGTCTGCGAGAGCCTGACCAAGTACGCCACCGGATCGGCGGACGTGCTGACGGGCGCGGTGGTGGTCGCGCCCGCCTCGCCGTTCGCGGAGGACCTGCTGACCGTGCTGCCCCGGTACGGCGACGAGCCCTACCGCCGGGACACCGCCCGGGTGGCCGCCCGGATCCGCGGGTACGCGGAGCGGATGGCACGGGTGAACGCGAACGCCCTGGCCCTCGCCGAGTGCCTGGAGCGCCACCCGGACGTCGTGCGGGACACCGGCTGGGCGTACGACACCAGGTCCGCCGCCAACTACCGCAAGGTGGCGCGGGATTACGGCGGACCCGGCGGACTGCTGATGGTGGATCTCAGGGTCCCCCTGGAGCTGGTCTACGACCGGCTCGCGGTGGCCAAGGGGCCGAGCTTCGGCGCGGAGTTCACCATGGCGTCCCCGCAGATCTTCATCGCGCACTACGACCTGCTCACCACGGACCGGGGGCGGGCCGCGCTGCGCGAGCGGGGGCTGCACCGGGACATGCTGCGCGTCTCCGTCGGCACCGAGCCACCGGAGCGGATCGTGGAGGCCTTCGAGCGGGCCCTGCGCCCCCGCCGAGCCGGGAGCCGTAGGAGAAGCCGAGGTAGTTCAGCTTCCCGTCGCC
>NZ_JACBWZ010000137.1 GCF_013870595.1 Streptomyces sp. WELS2
CGCGGCCTCGTCGCCCAGCGCGGCCAGCAGCCACTGGCGCGCGGAGGTGGCGTTGGTGATGGTCTCGATGGTGGTGAAGGTCTTGGAGGCGATGATGAACAGCGTCTCGGCCGGGTCCAGGTCCCGGATGGCCTCGTGCAGGTCGGCGCCGTCCACATTGGAGACGAAGCGGACCGTGAGATCGCGGTCGGTGAAGCTGCGCAGCACCTCGTAGGCCATCGCGGGGCCCAGGTCGGAACCGCCGATGCCAACGTTGATCACATTGCGGATGCGCTTGCCGGTGTGCCCGGTCCACTCGCCGGAACGGACCCGGTCGGCGAAGCCGGCCATCTTGTCCAGCACCGCGTGCACCTTGGGCACGACGTTCTCGCCGTCCACCTCGATCACCGCGTCCCGCGGCGCGCGCAGCGCGGTGTGCAGCACCGCCCGGTCCTCGGTGACGTTGATCTTCTCGCCGCGGAACATGGCGTCCCGCAGTCCGAACACGTCCGTCGCCGCGGCCAGCTCGCGCAGCAGCCGCAGGGTGTCGTCGGTGACCAGGTGCTTGGAGTAGTCGATGTACAGGTCGCCGACCTTGAGCGTGTACCCGGTGCCGCGCCCGGGGTCGGCGGCGAACAGTTCCCTCAGCCGGGTGTCCGCCAGCTCCTCCCGGTGCTTGGCGAGGGCGGTCCACTCGGGCGTCTGGTGGAGCCTGGTACGGCCGTCTGCGTTCATGTCCGTCTTCAGCCTTCTTTCCTGCTGCCTGTCCCGCTGCCGGCTCCAACCTAATTGATCAGCTCCCGGTGCGAGTCGTCGTCCGGCACGGTCACACGTATGCCCTGCTCGCGCGGCGGTATCAGCGCGGCGGCGGCCGACGCGAACAGGACGGCCGCGAGCAGGGCGGGTCCGTTGAGGCCGTAGAGCCCGGCCACGGCGCCGCCGAGGAACGCGCCGAGCGGGGCACCGGAGACGGAGGCGGTGCGGAAGGCGGCGGCGATGCGGCCCACCATCGACTCGGGGCTGCGTTGCTGCATCAGCGTGACCTGGTTGACGTTCCACACCATGTTCATCGCGCCGAGCAGCGCCATCCCGGCGACCAGCGCGGCCACGTGCCGTACGCAGCCGATGAGCAGCAGCGCGCCGGTCTGGATCGCGCAGCCGAGCAGCAGGGCCCGCATCCGCCCGGTACGGCGGGCGATCCGCTGGGCGACGAATCCGCCGGCCAGGCTGCCGGCCGAGTACGCCGTCATCGCGGCGACATAGCCGGCGTCACCCGCCTCCAGCCAGCGGGTGACGTGCAGCGCCAGCGTGGCGATCAGGGCGCCCATCCCGATGTTGCACAGCAGGGTCGCCAGGCACACCGCGCGCAGCACCCGGTCCCGGCCCAGGGCGCGCAGGCCCGCGCCGGCCTCCGAGCGCAGGGTGCTGCCGGCGGCGCGCGGCTCCCGCCGCGGCGGCCGTATCCGCAGCGACGCCACGAGCACGGCGGCCACCAGATAGGTGCCGGCGTCCGTCGCGAACGGTGTGAAGGCGCCGGCCGCCAGCAGCAGTGGCACGAACGGGGCCGCCACCAGCCCGCCGGCGAGCTGCTGACCGGTCATCAGGCGGGCGTTGGCGTCGCCCAGTGCCCCGCGTTCCACCAGGGAGGGCAGCAGGGCCGTGGCCGCGTTGTCGAAGAGCGTCTGGAGCGAGGTGAGCGAGAAGGCGAGGGCGATCAGCAGTGGGACGGAGGCGTGCCCCAGCCCCACGGCGAGTGCGAAACCGGCGACGAGCACGCCCCGTGCGGTGTCCACGAGCCACATCGCCCGCCGCTGGTCGACCCGGTCCGCCACGGCGCCGCCGAACAGCCCGAACAGCAGCCAGGGCAGATAGCCGCAGGCGGTGACGGAGGCGACGACGAGGGGCTCGTCGGTGAGGCGCACGGCGAGCAACGGCAGGGCGGAGGTGCGCAGCGCGTCGCCGAACCTGGACACCACGGCGGCCGTCCACAACCGCCCGAATCCCCCGCGCCAGGCGAGTGTGCCCCCGCTCTCCGTGCCGGCTCCGGCCACGCTCTCCCCCTCACGACGTCCGATGCTCACACCGTAGGGGGCACCACTGACAATCGGTCGGCGCCGAGCGGGCGTCAGACGGCTCCGGCCGGGCGCCCTGGGGCACCCGGCCGGTGTGAAGTGCTAGATCTCGCCCCGCAGTTTGGCGAGCGCCTCGGCGAGGATCGCCTCGCCGTCCGCGTCGCTGCGCCGCTCGCGCACGTACGCGAGGTGCGTCTTGTAGGGCTCGGTGCGCGGCGGGGCCGGCGGGTTGTCCCGGTCCTGGCCGGCCGGAAAGCCGCAGCGGGGGCAGTCCCAGGTGTCGGGAACCTGCGCGTCGCTGGCGAAGCTGGGCTGCGTCTCGTGCCCGTTGGAGCACCAGAAGGAGATGCGCAGACGCGGCGCGGACTCGCCGCGCTCGGCCTCGCCCATCGGCCCCGCCCCGACCCGGCTTCCTCGGATCGCGTTGCCACTTGCCACGGTCGTAACTCCCTGCGTGATGGTGCCGCGAAGCGAGTCGGCGTTTCGCTTCGCCGCGAGCGCCTCAGTCTACGTAAGGCCCAACGCGCGTCCAGTGATTGGAGTTACCGGCCCCCACCCCAAGACGCAAGCCCCATGATAGGCCGCGCTCACAGGCGCGTACCCAACATGGGGCTTTGCGTGGGAAATCCGCGGCGCGGTCCGGATGTACGGCCGGTTCGCGCCGGTCGCGCGTCAGCTGTTCGACTTCATCACGATGCCGAGGACGATGATGGAGGCGAACCACAGCAGGCCGATCACGATGGTGATCCGGTCGAGGTTGCGCTCGGCGACCGAGGAACCGCCGACGGAGGACTGCATGCCGCCGCCGAACATGTCGGACAGGCCGCCGCCCTTCCCCTTGTGCATCAGCACCAGCAGCATCAGCAGCAGGCTGAAGACGATCAGGGCGATCGAGAACCCCAAAACCACGGCTGGACCAACTTCCTCGGATTCGGATGGACGACGGGGGCACAGCGCTCGGCTGTGCCCCCGCAAGAGTACGACGTATCGCCGCTACCGCCTACTCACGGTCGGGGCGTCACTGATCGCGGAAGCGCACGATCTTGACGAACTCGTCGGCGTCCAGCGAGGCACCGCCGACCAGGGCGCCGTCGATGTCGGGCTGGGCCATGATCTCGGCGCAGTTGCCCGACTTCACGGAGCCGCCGTACTGGATGCGGACCTTGTCGGCCACGTCCTGGGAGTACAGCTCGGCGACCTTGGCGCGGATGGCGGCGCAGACCTCCTGGGCGTCCTCGGCGCCGCAGACCTTGCCGGTGCCGATGGCCCAGACGGGCTCATAGGCGATCACGACGGTCTCGGCCTGCTCGGCCGCGAGGTCCTTCAGACCGCCCTCGACCTGGGCGAGGGTATGGGCGACGTGGTTGCCCGCCTCGCGGACGTCCAGTTCCTCGCCGACGCACAGGATCGGGGTGAGGCCGTGCTTGTAGGCGGCCTTGACCTTGGCGTTGACCACCTCGTCGGTCTCGTGGTGGTACTGGCGGCGCTCGGAGTGGCCGATCACCACGTAGGTGCACTTCAGCTTGGCCAGCATCGGCCCGGAGATCTCGCCGGTGTAGGCGCCGGAGTCGTGCCGGGAGATGTCCTGGGCGCCGTACTTGATCTTGAGCTTGTCGCCGTCGACCAGGGTCTGCACGGAGCGCAGGTCGGTGAAGGGCGGCAGGACGGCGACCTCCACGGCCTCGTAGTCCTTGTCGGCCAGGGCGAAGGCGAGCTTCTGGACGTGCGCGATGGCCTCGAGGTGGTTGAGGTTCATCTTCCAGTTGCCCGCCATCAGCGGCGTGCGCGTGCTCATCGAGGTCAGTCCTCCAGTGCGGCGAGTCCGGGGAGCGTCTTGCCCTCGAGGTATTCGAGGGAGGCGCCGCCACCGGTCGAGATGTGGCCGAATGCCTTCTCGTCGAAGCCGAGCGTGCGCACGGCCGCGGCGGAGTCACCGCCGCCGACGACGGTGAAGCCGTCGGAGTCGACGAGGGCCTGGGCGACCGCCTTGGTGCCCTCGGCGTAGTCGGGGTGCTCGAAGACGCCCATCGGACCGTTCCAGAAGACGGTCGCGGCGTCGGCGAGCTTCGAAGCGTACAGCGTACGGGTCTCGGGGCCGATGTCCAGGCCCTCCTGGTCGGCCGGGATGGCGGTCGCGGCGACCGTGGTGGGGTTGGCCGGGGCCTTGGTCTTCAGGTCCGGGAACTCGGGCGAGACGAGGACGTCGACGGGGAGGACGAACTCCACCCCCCGCTCCTCGGCGCGCTTCATGTACTCCTTGACCGCCGGGATCTGGTCCTCCTGGAGCAGGGAGATGCCGACCTCGTACCCCTGGGCCTTGAGGAAGGTGTAGGCCATGCCGCCGCCGATGAGGATGCGGTCGGCCTTCTCCAGCAGGTGGTCGATGACGCCCAGCTTGTCGGACACCTTGGCGCCGCCGAGCACGACCGCGTACGGGCGCTTGACGTCGTCGGTGAGCTGCTTGAGCACGCCGACCTCGGTGGCGATCAGGTGGCCGGCGTAGTGCGGCAGCCGGGCCGGGAGGTCGAAGACGGAGGCGTGCTTGCGGTGGACGGCGCCGAAGCCGTCGCCCACGTAGACGTCCGCGAGGGCGGCGAGCCGGTCGGCGAACTCCCCTCGCTCAGTGTCGTCCTTGGATGTCTCGCCGGGGTTGAAGCGCAGGTTCTCGATGACCGCGACCTGGCCGGGCTGGAGGCCGTCGACGGCGTCGTGGGCGGCGGGGCCGACGGTGTCCTCGGCGAAGGCGACGGGGGCGCCGAGCAGTTCACCGAGGCGCTCGGCCGCGGGCAGCAGCGAGAAGGCGGGGTCCGGGGCGCCCTTGGGGCGGCCCAGGTGCGAGGCGACGACCACCTTGGCGCCCGCGTCGGCGAGGGCCTTGACGGTGGGCAGGACGGCGCGGATGCGGCCGTCGTCGGTGATCGTGCCGTCGGCGAGCGGCACGTTGAGGTCGGCGCGGACGAAGACCCGCTTGCCGCTCACGCCGTCGGCGAGAAGTTCGTCGATCGTCTTCATGGGGTGGACTCCTGAGGAGGGCTCGTGTGCACCTGATCGTAAAAGGGCGTGGTCGCTACGTGGGACAGGGCCCGGCCAGCGCGACGGTGCGCTGCCCGAGCCCTGCTCTCACTTCGTGGTCCTGCTGTTTCCGATCAGAGCTGGTTGCCGACGAAGACCGTGAGGTCCACGAGGCGGTTGGAGTAGCCCCACTCGTTGTCGTACCAACCGATGACCTTCACGTTCTTGCCCTCCTGGACCATGGTCAGGGAGGAGTCGAAGGTGCAGGACGCCGGGGCGTTGACGATGTCCGAGGAGACGATCGGGTCCTCGGTGTAGTCGAGGAGGCCCTTCAGCTCGCCCTCGGCGGCCTTCTGGAAGGCGGCGTTGACCTCTTCCTTGGTGACCTCGCGGCTCAGCTCCACGACCAGGTCGGTGACCGAGCCGGTCGGGACCGGGACGCGCATGGCCATGCCGTCCAGCTTGCCCTTGAGGTGCGGCAGGACCAGGGCGGTGGCCTTGGCGGCACCGGTGGTGGTCGGGATGATGTTCTCGGCGGCGGCACGGGCGCGGCGCAGGTCCTTGTGCGGGAAGTCCAGGATGCGCTGGTCGTTCGTGTACGCGTGCACCGTCGTCATCAGGCCCTTGACGATGCCGAAGTTCTCGTCGAGGACCTTGGCCATCGGCGCCACACAGTTGGTGGTGCAGGAGGCGTTGGAGATGACGTTGTGCTGCGCCGGGTCGTACTTGTCCTGGTTGACGCCCATGACGATGGTGATGTCCTCGTCCTTGGCCGGAGCCGAGATGAGGACCTTCTTGGCGCCGCCCGCGAGGTGCTTGGCGGCGTCCTCGCGCTTGGTGAAGATGCCGGTGGACTCGATGACGATGTCGACACCCAGCTCGCCCCACGGGATGTCGGCCGGGTTGCGCTCGGAGAGCACCTTGATGGTGTGGCCGTCGACGGTGATCGTGTCGGCGGTGTGGGAGACCTCCTGCTTGAGGCGGCCCAGGATCGTGTCGTACTTGAGCAGGTGGGCGGTGGTCGCGGTGTCACCCAGGTCGTTGACAGCCACAACCTCGATGTCCGCCCCCTGCTCCAGCAGGGCGCGGAAGTAGTTACGACCGATGCGGCCGAAGCCGTTGATGCCTACGCGGATCGTCACGAACCGATCTCCTCGTTGGTACGCCGGCTATGCGGTGCCGGCGAGCTCTGTTTGGGATGTCCCCGACCACCCCCGACCCTACCTCTCTGAGGCCCCCTGGGTGACATCGAGATGACCCATACACGGGCAGGCGGTCCGTACCCGTCAGTAGAGGTACGGACCGCCCCGGATCGACAGTGGATTCACCCGTATTTGTTACGGAATGACGGGCGCCTTCGACGCCATTTTCACTCGTTCGTGAGCGGGTCGGCTCACTTGATGAACTATCCGTCCGCGCACCGTTGAGAGGGGTCTCCGCTCACCTGTCGAGCGCGGCGAACGCCTTCCTCAGCAGGGCCGTCCGGTCGGCCGCCGAGACCACCTGCTCCAGGCCGAATCCGAGCAGCACGGTGTCGTCCGTGACGACCGCCGCGTAGGTCCGGAACAGGGCCCCGGTACGGGTCCAGTCCTTCTGGACCGGAGCGCTGCCCGCCGGCGGTCCGGGCGCCCGCCAGGCACCCAGGGACGACTCGAAGCCCTCCGTCTCCCGCGCCACGCCGCCGACGGCCAGCGAGGCCTCGTCGGCCAGGACGCCGTACCCGCCGGTGCCGGTGTCGGTGATGTAGGCGATCGAGACCTCGACGGACTTCCCGGCGTACGCGCTCAGGTCGAAGGCCACCCGCTGCCAGCCGGCCGAGGCTCCGTCGAGGCTGTTCCAGGAACCGGTGGTCCCGGTCGCGGCGCAGGTGTTGTCGGCCGGCGCCAGGTAGTGCCCGAGCCAGGGGTGCTCGCCGACCAGGGAGGCGCACTCCTTCGGCACGGCCGTCCGCATGGCGCCCGAGGTGTCCGGCAGCGTGGTCCAGTCGTCGGCGCCCACGGTGTGCGCCTCGACCACCACGTGGTCGTAACCCGGTTCGGTGTCCCACAGCAGCCGGGCGCTCAGGGCCGGCTTGTCGGCGGCGGTGACACCGGTGAGGTCGATGGTGCGGGTGAGCCGCTTGTAGGCGTTGTCGGTGTGCGCGGCGGCGGCCATGAAGGCGCCCGCGTACGGCCCGTAGGGGTTGACGGTCCCGCTGAACGTCCCCGCGCCCGCGCTCTTGAACTGCGGGAACCGGGCGGCCGGCAGTTCCTCGGAGGTGACGCCGTAGGTGCCCGCCGCGTCGAGCGGGTTGCCGGGCGCGTCTCCGAGGGCGCCGGAGAAGCCGGCGAGCGCGCCGGAGCCGGTGAAGCCGGTGGCTCCCTTGGCCGGCATCCGGCTGTAGGCGCCGAGGTAGTACTGGCTGAAGTCGTCCGACAGGGTGCCGTCGCCGAGGTCGACGCCGCCGCCGGCCCGCTCCCCGGCCTCGATCAGCCTGCCGCCCTCGTTGAGGTAGGCGCGCAGGCGCAGCTGGGTGGCGTTGCCGGGGCCGCTGGCGCCGGAGTAGTGCACGACCGTCCGGAAGTGCTTCAGCACGCCCAGCGCGTCCGGGGCGCCCTGGGTGGCCACGTCCCACACGAGCGCCCGGTGCCCGGCGGCCCGGAGCGCGTCCGCGTAGGCCCTGGCCCGGGTGGCGGCACCGCCCTCCTCGGCGACCACGAGGGTGTCGGCGGCCGGCCGCCGCGCGACGGTGTAGGTGAAGTGGGGGCTGGAGACCTTCTCGCCGCTCCCGGTCTCGCCGGTGAACCACACCTCCACCCGGTCGCCCGGCTCGCCGTCTTGCACCTTGGCGCGGTACTCGTCGAAGTAGAGGTTGTCCTCGCCGCCGTAGGTCTCGCCGCCCTTCCAGGGCCTGAGCGCCTGGTCGAGGGTACGGCCGCCGTTGACCCGGTACTTGAGTTCCTTGTCCCGGACCGCCTTGCGGGCGACGACCGCGACCTCCTGGTCCGCGCCCCGGGAGTACGACGTGGTGAAGGTGGCCGGGGTGAAGTCGGCGGCGTCCAGGCCGACGGCGGAGGCCGGCCGGTCGGGGTGTGCCGCGGTCTCGGCGACGGAGAGCGCGAACGGGACGTTCTTGGCGAACTCCCGCTGGATCAGCCTCTCGTCGTCGGGGAAGGTGAAGCCCGACCGGCAGTCCCGGCTGTCCCAGGCGTCGTCCGGGTCGCTGTCCGACGCGGTCTGACAGGTCGACATCTCGGGGGTGATCATGGCCATCCCGTTGACGTTCGACGCGTGGCCGTCCGCCTCGCCGTTGGTGGTGTACAGCTCGGAGGAGACCTGCGGGTGGTAGCCCGGGACGGCCGAGTCGTCCGGCGTGCCGGCCAGGGCCCGGTAGAGGACGTCGTCGGGGGTCGGCGTGGCCACCTGCCAGCCCACGCCGTAGAGCAGGAGTTCGGCCGCGGAGTGGTAGTTGATGCCGTACCGGAAGCCGATCCGTTTCTCCAGGGCGTCCAGGGCCCTGGTCTCCGGCTCGGACGCGGGGCTCGCGCCACGGTAGGTCTGACTGGTGGGGTTGGGGGACGAACCCTCGTTGTCGTAGCCCCACTTGTAGGGGAAGTTGCGGTTGAGGTCGACGCCGTCGCCGCTGCCGATGACTCCGTCACCGTCGACGTCCCGCAGGTTCTTGCGCCACAGGCGGGCGTCGGGGCCCTTGAAGGTGTAGTCGTAGCCGTCCGGGTTGGCCGAGAGGACGAACCACAGCTCGGTGGAGTCGACGATCCTCTTGACGCGCCGGTCGGTCTTGTAGCGGTCCAGGTAGTAGTGCATCAGCCGGCGGGTCATCTCCGGCGTGATCCACTCGCGCGCGTGCTGGTTGGACATGTAGAGCACGGCCGGCTTGGCGCCGTCCTCGGTCTTCCGGGCGTTCCCGGTCAGTTTGAGCGCGAGGATGTCCTGGCCCTTGATGGTCTTGCCGATGGACTCGACCTTGGTGAGGGCGGGGTTGGCCGCGGCGGTGCGGAGGATCTCCTCCTTGAGCCCGCCGCCGCCGCTGTAGGGGCGGAACACGCCCTGGGCCGCGTCCTCGACCCGGGCCTCGGCCCTGGCCGAGAGGGTGTGCTCGGTGAGGACGACGCCCTGCTCGCGCAGCCGCGCGGCCTGCGGGCCGGTGAGGTAGACCTCGACCCGGGTCCTGCCTCCCGCGGCCGCCCGCTCACCGAGTTCGTGACCGTCCTGTCCGGCCTCGAGCAGCAGGGGTACCTGTTGCTCCGTGACCTCCGCCTGGAACACCCTGACCTCTTCCGGCCCGGGTGCCGGTTCTCCGCTCCGGGCCTGGGCCATGGGTGCGAGGCTCGCTCCGCCGATCATCAGCGCGCCGACAGCGAGGATCGATCTCGCTCTGTGTCTCATGAACCCCCCTACAGGTGGTCCGCACCAATGGCGAACAAGGCTGCCAGGCTCATGGCACTCGATGATCGAGTCAAGAGCGCCTCATGGACACGCGAACGCCGGCGCCGGTCACCCGAAAGAGGGGGTGACGGCACCGGCGAGTTGACGCTCCGTCCGGTCTCAGCCGGCCAGGTTCTCGGCCAGTTCCTCGGTGAGGTTGGCCTCCGTGCCCGGGATGCCCAGGTCGGCCGCTCGCTTGTCCGCCATCGCCAGCAGCCGGCGGATACGGCCCGCGACCGCGTCCTTGGTCAGCGGCGGGTCGGCGAGCGCTCCCAGCTCCTCCAGGGAGGCCTGCTTGTGCTCCATGCGCAGCCGACCGGCGGCGGCGAGGTGCTCGGGAACCTCGTCACCGAGGATCTCCAGGGCCCGCTGGACACGGGCGCCGGCGGCCACGGCGGCCCGGGCCGAGCGGCGCAGGTTGGCGTCGTCGAAGTTGGCGAGCCGGTTGGCCGTGGCCCGCACCTCGCGACGCATCCGGCGCTCCTCCCAGGCCAGCACCGACTCGTGCGCGCCCAGCCGGGTGAGCAGGGCGCCGATCGCGTCGCCGTCCCGGACGACCACCCGGTCCACCCCGCGCACCTCGCGGGCCTTCGCGGCGATGGACAGTCTGCGGGCCGCGCCGACCAGGGCGAGCGCCGCCTCCGGGCCCGGGCAGGTCACCTCCAGGGAGGAGGAGCGGCCTGGTTCGGTCAGCGAGCCGTGCGCCAGGAAGGCCCCGCGCCAGGCCGCCTCGGCGTCACAGGTGGCACCGGAGACCACCTGCGGGGGCAGCCCGCGGATCGGCCGGCCCCGCCCGTCGACCAGGCCGGTCTGCCGGGCCAGCTGGTCACCGCCCGCGACGACCCGGACGACGTAGCGCGAGCCGCGGCGCAGCCCGCCGGGGGCCATCACGATCAGCTCGGAGCTGTGGCCGAAGATCTCCAGGATGTCCCGCTTGAGCCGGCGCGCCGCCATCGCGGTGTCCAGCTCGGCCTCGATCACGATGCGCCCGCTCACCAGGTGGAGGCCGCCGGCGAACCGCAGGATGGCGGAGACCTCCGCCTTCCTGCAGCAGGTCCGGGTGACGGGGAGCCGGGAGATCTCGTCCTTCACCGCTGCCGTCATCGCCATGGGCCGATCCTTCCATGCATCCGAAAAATACGGTCGTACGCGGCGGCCAACAGCTCCGGGTCGTGCCGGGGAGATCCGTCGGTCCGGGCCACCGGCGCCAGCTCGACCGCGGCTCCCAGCCGCTTGGCGGCCTCGGTGAGCGAGTCGCGGTCGGGCACGGCGGCCTCGTCGGCCAGCACCACGTCCAGGGCGAGTTTAGGGGCGTGTCGCCCCAAAACCTCCAAATGACGCTGCGGGGAGAAGCCCTCGGTTTCTCCGGGCTGCGGCGCCAGGTTCAGGGAGAGCACACGGCGTGCCTTGGTCTCGGTGAGGGCGTCGAGCAACTCGGGCACCAGCAGGTGCGGGATGACCGAGGAGAACCAGGAGCCGGGGCCCAGCACCACCCAGTCCGCGTCCAGGACCGCCGCCACGGCCTCGGGGACCGCGGGCGGGTCGTTGGGCACCAGGTGCACCGACTGCACCTCGCCGGGGGTCAGGGCGACCGTCGCCTGTCCGCGCACCGTGTCCACGTCGTCCGGGCGGTCCGGGTCGTGGCCCTTGACCAGGGCCTGCAACTCCAGCGGCACGGCGGACATGGGCAGCACCCGGCCGTGCGCGCCGAGCAGCTTGCCGACCAGGTCCAGGGCCTGCACATGGTCGCCGAGCTGCTCCCACAGGGCGACGATCAGCAGGTTGCCGACCGCGTGCTCGTGCAGATCGCCCTGGGACTGGAAGCGGTGCTGGATGACCCGGGCCCAGGTCTGTCCCCACTCGTCGTCCCCGCACAGCGCGGCCAGCGCCTTGCGCAGATCGCCGGGCGGCAGCACGCCCAGCTCGTCCCTGAGCCGGCCGCTGGAGCCGCCGTCGTCGGCCACGGTGACGACGGCGGTGAGATCGCCGG
>NZ_JACBWZ010001370.1 GCF_013870595.1 Streptomyces sp. WELS2
CTCGGCGCGCGCGAAGGCGACCTGCTCGCCCTGCGCCGCGCCCTGTTCGGAGAGCGGATGCAGGTGCGGCTGGAGTGCCGCGCCTGCGGCGAGGACATGGAATTCGAACTGGACGCCGGGGAGTTCGCCCGGTCCCTCGACCGTCCCGCGCGGCAGGTCGTACGGCTGACGGAGGACGGCTGGGACATCGCCTTCCGGCTGCCCGCCGCGGCCGACCTCACGGCCGCCGCCCGCGCCGCCGACCCGCGCACCGCGCTGCTCGCCCGCTGCCTGCTCTCGGCGGCCCACGACGGGGCACCCCGCACCGCCGACTCCCTCCCGCCACCGGTACAGCGGCGGATCGCCGAGGCCGTGGAGGCCGCCGACCCCGGCGCCGACATCACGCTCAACGTCGGCTGCCCCGAGTGCCGCACCACCACCCGGGCCGAACTCGACATCGCCTCCTACCTGTGGACCGAACTCGACGCCTGGGCGCGCGACACGCTCCTCGACGTCCATCTGCTGGCCACCGCCTACGGCTGGAGCGAGCCGGAGATCCTGGCCCTGAGCCCGCTGCGCCGCCGTTACTACCTGGAGCTGTGTGCGGATGTCTGACTCCTCCGTGACCGATCCCTCCCGGGCGCCCGACTTCCTCGACCGGCTGATCGCCCGGCACACCGCCGCCGCACCGGACACGGTCCGGGTACGGCCCAGGCTGCCCGGCCCGTTCGAACGCGTCGAGGCCGTCCGGCCCCGCACCCCGGAGCCGGACTCCGCGGACAGCACGTGGCCGGCCGCCCCGCCCGCGGCCGCGCCCGAGAGCGACGGACTCCGGCCCGTCACCGAGATCCACCACCACACGGAACGCGAACGGACCGTCGTGCGCGCCGAACCGGCCCGCACGGAAACGGAACCGGGAAAGGCGGCCCCGGCCGCCTCGCCCGAGGCGCGGCTGCTGCGTCCCGCCGGATCCCTGATCGCCGAAGGACCTCGAGAAGGTCATCTACTTCGCGGCGTACATGATCACGTACG
>NZ_JACBWZ010001371.1 GCF_013870595.1 Streptomyces sp. WELS2
GCTCCGCGCGCGTGCCGCCTCGCCCGCCGTCCACAGGGCGGCGGCCCACACCGGCCAGGCGGGCAGCCTGGAGACGGCGGCGATGCCGACGCCGGTCAGGGCGACGAAGAGCGCCTCGGCGGCGACCAGGGCCAGCCAGGGCAGGGGACCGACCTCCACACTGGTCCACACCAGCAGCGGCAGCAGGAAGCCCAGCCCGAAGAGGTAGCCGAGGCCGAGCGCGGCCTTCCAGCTCCGGCCGCGCAGCACCCAGGCGAAACCGGCGAACGCGGGCAGGGCCAGCCACCACAGGGTCCGCGGCGGGAAGCTGACGTAGAGCAGCACTCCGCAGAGCACGGAGGCGGCGGCCGGGGCCAGGCGCAGCAATCGGCCACGGCGCGCGGCGGACGCCGGGCGGTGCTTCAGCTCGTCCGGCTGGTCCACGGAGGTTGCGGTGACGGTCACCCGGGTGAGTGTACGGCGGACGCCGTCACCGCCGACAGCGCGGTCCGGCGCCGGTCGACCGTGGATCGTCGCTGGTGGCGGGCCGTTCACGGGGGTCGGCGGCCGGGTGCCCGGCCGTGTCCGGCCCCGCCGGGCGCCTCCTCGCCGGGCCGTGCCGGGACGGGCGCCGGACCAGCGGAATCATGCCGTTCCTCCGCGTACCGTCCCCAAACCGGTCCACAGCCGTTACGGTGTGCCCAGCCTCGGTGGCCCGGCCGGATACCGGCCCGCGGCCGGGGCCTGCCAAGGTCGGGGGACCGGGTACGAGGGGCGACGGGTGGGGTCGACGGGGACGCAGTCCGCGGCCGGTACGTGCGGCGCGGATGCCTATGGCGCGCGAGGAAACGTTTCCGATGGGACGGGCATGCTCCTGTTGGGAGCCTGTGCGGCGTGGTCGCTGATCACCGCGGCGGCCGGGGGCGGACGGCCGGAGGGCATGCTGCTCTCGGTGCTCGCCCTGGCCGCGGGGTACGCCGCGGGCCGGATCTCCGGCGCGCTGCTGCCGGTGGCCGCGCCCTGCGTC
>NZ_JACBWZ010001372.1 GCF_013870595.1 Streptomyces sp. WELS2
AGCGGGCCCGCGCGCTGGACGGGCTGGTCGCGGACGGTCTGGTGGAGCCGCTGCCCGGCGGTCTGTACCGGCTGCCGCTGGGCTGACGCTCAGCCAGGTCACAGTCCCACGGCGTCCGTTACGAAGAACCCAATGCGGCAAAGCAGCCCATAATCGGACGTAACTCCCGCTCACTCTTCCCCGTCGCGGCTTCCGTTACACAACCGACGGATAGCCGATTGACGGCCGCAGGCTGGTCCGCACAGCCCCGTGACAACCGCTCCGTAGCTTCTTCTCCGTGCCCGGCGGACCACCGGGCGCGCGAAGAGCGGGACTTCCGGCACGAGCCGGAGGCGCGACGGGGAACGGAGGCGGTTGATCATGGCGCAGGGCGAGGTGCTCGAATTCGAGGAGTACGTCCGCACCCGGCAGGACGCGCTGCTGCGCAGCGCACGCCGGCTGGTCCCGGACCCGGTCGACGCCCAGGACCTGCTGCAGACCGCGCTGGTGCGCACGTACGGCCGCTGGGAGGGCATAGCCGACAAGCGGCTCGCCGACGCCTATCTGCGCCGGGTCATGATCAACACGCGGACCGAGTGGTGGCGGGCGCGCAAGCTGGAAGAGGTGCCGACCGAGCAGCTGCCGGACGCCTGCGTGGACGACTCGACCGAGCAGCACGCCGACCGGGCCCTGCTGATGGACGTCTTGAAGGTGCTCGCACCGAAGCAGCGCAGTGTCGTGGTGCTGCGACACTGGGAGCAGATGTCCACAGAGGAGACGGCCGCGGCCCTCGGCATGTCGGCCGGTACGGTCAAGAGCACGCTGCACCGGGCGCTCGCCCGGCTCCGGGAGGAGCTGGAGGCCCGCGATCTGGACGCACGCGCGCTGGAGCGTGAGGAGCGGGAGCGTTGCGCGGCCTGACCGGGGCCGGACCCGACGGGGTCCGAGGGAGTTCACAGGCGGTGATCGCGGTGGGTGCCGCGCTCGCCGCCCTCGCCCTTTTCCTCGCCGCATGCGGCAGGCG